>JBIJCS010000292.1:0-6384 GCA_044344575.1 Pirellula sp.
TTCGGCGATCGGTTTCCATCCTTCTCCTGGGATCAAAAGGTTCAGTAGCGTCAGGTCTCCCCCGAGGTCACCTCGGGTATCATAGGTTGGGGTATGTTTGTCTTTTCGCCATAACCATCGCATGGCATCGGGAAAGCGTGAGCTACCGTAGTCATCGTTGTGAGCGTAGCCTTCGGCCCAGTCGAAACGCACGTCGTATCCCATGTACTGTAACGACGAAGCCATGAGTTGATTCGCTAGCGGCCAGCTTCCGAATTGGTTATCGATATCACCGCTGGTATCTGACATATAGATACGAATCGGCTTCGGTTCGGTCTTGCGAACTAGGGCTTGATAGGCATCACCACCGCGGAGGTTGGTGAAGCTACCGACGGTGGAGAAGACTTTACGGAAGCTTTCTGGGCGTTCCCAAGCGGCGGTAAAGGCGCAGATAGCACCAGAGCTGGAACCTGCAATCCCTCGCAATTCTGGGTCTTGGGTGATGCGATACCGTTTTTCGACTTCGGGAAGAATTTCTTCGAGGAGGAACCTTGCGTATCGATCACCTAGGCTATCGTATTCGAGGCTGCGGTTGGAGAACCGATTGTTCTGTAGGGGTTTGGATTTGTCATGACCGGGATTGAGGAAGACCGCGATGGTTACAGGCATTTCGCCGTTTGCGATTAAGTTGTCGAAAACCGTTGGAACTCGCCAACGTCCCTTTTCATTTTGCATCCGTTCACCGTCTTGGAAAACCATGAGGGCTGCGGGTTCTTCTGGTTTGTATTGCGCAGGGACATAGACCCACCAATCGCGTAGGGTGTCTGGGTAGATTTTGGATTCCCAAGCGGTCATTTTTTCGACGGTACCTTTTGGGACTCCTTCTTTGGCGATGGCGTCGGGATGGGGTTGCCAAGTGGGCTTGGATTCTTGGTTGGGAATCGTGGTAGACTCTGAGTCTTTTGCCCACAACCAACGCAACGCATCGGGGAGGATTTCTCCTGCGAATTTCCCTGTGTGTCCACCCTCGGTCATCACCAATTTGTAGTTGTAGCCGGCGAATTGCAGAGCCGCTGCCATGTCTTGATTTCCCAAGGGCCAATTGCCGTGCAAGTTACTCAGGTCGTCTTTACCTTCTTGCAAGTAGACCTTGATCGGTTTGGGTTTTGCTTTGGTCTTACGGATTAATCCTGGGTAGGCCCATCCACCGCGAATGTTTGTGTAGCTTCCGATATGACTGAGGACTTTTCCGAATTGGTCAGGACGTTCCCAAGCGATGGTGAAGGCGCAGATTCCGCTTGAGGAGATACCGCAGACGGCTCGGTCGGAAGGATTCGCCGACACGTTGAGATCTTTCAAAGCGACGGGTAGGAATTCGTCGATGAGAAATCGACTGTAGCGGTCACCTAATGCGTCGTATTCAAAGGATCGGTTGCTGCGGTCCGATGCGCCGGCTTTGTTTGCAACCACGGTACCGGGATTGACGAACACAGCGATGGTTACAGGCATTTGTCCGTTGTGGATCAAGTTGTCGAACACGGTTGGCACGCGGAATGCCCCGTCGGCTTGTGCATACCCTGATCCATCCATAAAAACCATTAGGCTCGCTGGGGTGTTGGGTTGGTATTGAGCGGGTACATAGACGCTGTAAGACCGTTTCGTATTGGGATAGAGTTGGCTGTTTGTTATTTCGCCGTTGCGGATGGTTCCTTTCGGCACGCCTTGCTGAACTGTCCGATCCGGGGATTCTTGCGCGAGGACTAGGGATGAGAATAGACACAGCAATACGTGGAATCCCAAAGTTCGAATGTTCATTGGATTGGCCAGTTGTTGAAATAGTAGCGTGAGGGAGTTTTAAAAAACGCGATTCGCTTGCTGGGATTGTCATCGTGGTATCCCAGCGGAGCGCGGTTAGGTTTGGTTGCTGTTATTGATTGGTTTGGGTCATAGGTACAAAGGGTCGTTCGGTGCGCCAGCGACGCATGAGTTCCAAGTTCTTTTGGTAAGCTGGAGCGCGGTTACCTTTGCCACCTTCCAAGTGTTCCGCACCCGCTTCGGCTTCGTAGATCTCTTCGGATTCAATTCCCTGCTGATCCCCGGTGCGTTCTTGCCATTGGATGAGCATGGAACGCAATCGTTCGAGTTCCGCGAGATGTTCGGGTTGGACGGTTGTTTGGGATGCAGCTAGGTTGTTGAATTCCAATGGATCGTTTTCCAAATCATACAATTCTTCCAGGGGGCGTGTGGGAGCCATGATGAGTGCCTGTTCATGGGTTAGCTTACCTTCTTGATAGAGTTGTCGCATGGCTTGTACGATTGCTTTGGTGTCTTTGTAGTTATTGGGTTGCAGGTAGGGGCGGCTTGGGAAACCGTTGCGTATGTATTTCCAGCGGGTGGTTCGAACGGAGCGAATCCAATCGACTGTTTCGTCAGCGCGATCGCGTGCGGCAAAGACAGCTTCGCGTGGTTTGTAGTTCTTCGCGAAAATGTCTTGGGATTGCATGGCACCTGGTTTAGCGATACCTGCAAAACCGAGACTGGTGGCTGCCAGATCGATATGTTCAACGAGATCGGTTCGGAGGCGACCGAGAGTATCTTTCGAGACGCAGGTGCGTTCTGCTGAACCTTCATCGAAAGCGTTCGGAGAATCGAGTGGTGCATCGGTTTCGTTGGCGTCATGGGAAGGAACACCTGGTCCGGCGACGATGAGAGGGACATGTGTACCTCCATCGTAGAGAAATTGTTTGTTCCTGACGTGGCTGATACCGTGATCGGTTATGAAGAACACGATGGTGTTTTCCAATACCCCTTCTTCTTTTAGTCTTTCGATGATTTTGCCGACTTGATGATCGGTGTAACGAACGCAATCGAGGTACTGAGCCCAATCGGCGCGAATGACGGGATGGTCGGGAAGGTATGGGGGAAGAACAACCGACTCAGGTTTAGTGATGCTACCGAGTTCTTTCGCGACGCGTGCGGGCCAAGCATCTTGGGGAGCTTGGCCTCGGAATTTACCACCGTTGAGTTGGACTTGCACGAAGAATGGTTGTCCTTCTTTGCGTTGACTCCAATGGATTGGATCGTAAGACGCTTTGGGATTCCATTCAAAATTGTAGTCTGTTTTGGCGATGGGGACTTTGGGATCTTTGGCAACTTGTGCTTGTGTTTTCAAGAAGGCTTCCCAGGTCAGGTTATTGACGTGGTACCCAGCATTTTTGAAGAGTTCGCTGACGAGGGGAGCATTGTCGGGGAGGGTAATGCTATGGCCTGGTACGCTTGAACGGTGGTTCTGCACTCCCAAGCTGGTTTGGTATCTTCCGGTGATCAAGGCGGATCGCGAGATGCTACAGATCGGGCCGGTGACGAATGCGCGTGTGAAGCGTGTTCCGCGAGCCGCAAGTGCATCGACGTTTGGTGTCTGGATTGCAGTTTGGCCGTAACAAGCGAAATCGGGTGACATATCTTCGACGATCATCCATAGGATGTTAGGCCGAGTCCGAGGTACATGGATGATTTGAGGGTTTGGAAACTGCTGTCGAAAGCGGACTTTGAAAGGATTTTCCGTGACAGGGGTTACTCGTTCGTTCACCAGATTTGGCTGTACTGAATTCCACCATTGTTCGTAGGATGCAGAAAGGGACTCGACGATCTCGGGATGTTGTTGTGCTACATCGCTTTGTTGTCCCGGATCGGCTTGGACATCATACAGCTCCCAACTCGGAATGGGGTTTGGATCTCCGGAAACTTTTTCAACGCTCACCAAAGTGAATTGGGAATTCCTGATGGCTGCGTGGTGATATTTATGAATGTTGGGTGAGGCGTTTTGTGGCCAACGCCCCAGGTGGGTGACGAGCGTTCGATCCTCCCAATCGGCTTGTGGGTTCTCGAGGAGCGAGAGCAAGTTCTTGCCGTGAGCTTGGGATTGGACGTTTTCGGACAGTTTTGCATCTGCAAGCGAGGCGAAGGTGCGGAACAAATCGACATGGGCAGTGAGTGCATTGCATGTACCTGGTTCGATGTGGTTAGGCCAGCGCCAGAAGCAGTTTGCGCGGGTTCCTCCCAGCCAAGCTGTTCCTTTCGTGCCGCGCATACCTGCGTTGAAGCGTTCGGCCCCGAGTGCGGTTCCATTGTCGTTCATGAAGACGATGAGTGTTTGCTGATCGATGCCCCAGGACTCGAGTTGACGCAGCAACCTTCCGACGTTTTCGTCGATGTTGTGGATCATCCCGTAGAAGTTCTTCAAGTTATCAGGAAGTTCTTCTTGATCGAAACGTGCCGCGTCTTCTGGTCGTGCGTTGTACGGGGCGTGGGGAGCATTGGTCGCAATCCAGCATAAGAACGGTTGGTTCCCTCGTTTGGTGTCCATCCATTGGATCGCGCGGTCAAAAAAAACATCGGTACAGTAGCCTTGTGTTTTTTCGAATACTCCATTGTGCAAGATCCATGGATTGGTGTATTTGTTGTCGGGAGCATCCCCCCCACTTCCTGGATAGGTTTGGCCGATTCCACCGGCTCCGTGAATGAAGGCTTCTTCGAAGCCACGTCGTTGGGGTTGATAGAGGTCTTCGTCCCCCAAGTGCCATTTTCCAAAGATTCCGGTGCTGTAGTTGGCTTGTTGGAGTACCTCTGCGATGGTCGTCGCGTCGAGTCGAAGTCGTTCGCGTTCGAGGATGGTATGGGTCACACCATTGAAGAATTCATGTCGACCGGTCATCAGGGCGCTGCGGGTCGGAGCGCAGGTAGGCGAGACATAAAAGTTTCGAAAGGAGCGTCCTTCGTTTTCAAGGCGATCCAAGTTTGGAGTTTTTAGGGTTGGGTGCCCATGATTGGAGGTATCCCCGTATCCTTGATCGTCGGTTAAAACCACGATGATGTTCGGACGTGAACCTTCTAGTGTTTTTTTGGACTGAGCAGGAGAACTCTGCGCGTCAAGAAAGAGGTGAGAGATTACGAGGAGATATCCGATCCAAATTCGAACTTTTGGGAGCATTGCTGGAGATTGCCGAGTGAGAGGTGGGAAAAAGGCGAGTGCCAGAGGAATCTTACTCAGATTTTCTGCGTGATGCGACACCCTGCGAGCGGAGGCTACGATGGGTAGGACGGGATTTGGAGTTGGTCGATTGAGTTTCCATAAATTCTGGTTAGAGTGGCGGGACGATGTCATGGGGCTTCCAAAGCATTTTTCCAAAACGACTTTCCAAAACGATTTTCAAAAACCTAGCGAGCAAACTTCATGAGCAGCAGCGAAACGAATACCGTGCAACTGCAAGCAGAGAATGACCACGGGGCGTCGGGCGTCTTGAACCGGTTAGGTAATACTTCGCAATGTCCGATTTGTGGGAGTGAAGTTCACAACGAAGCCTATCACTGCACGAAGTGCCGAAGTTTTTTCTGTTACCACTGTCGTGCACGTTTAGGATTTAACGAATCTGTCCTTCAGTGTGCGAATCGCGCGTGTGGGTATTACGGCAAGCTGCTGTGTTCGACTTGTGACGCTCCGGCGAGCAAGCGAGAGGCGCCATTGCAGTACATCGAGCCTATCGATGGTTATTGGCCAGGATGGTTGTTGTTGACTGCGATCGCGGGATTCATGGTTGGTTTGTACTTCACGTGGATTGCTGGGATTCTGACTTTTCTGACAATGTTCGTCGGTGTGGGCTGGGTTTTGCATGCGATGCAATTCAATATCTTTGGTCGGCAGCGTCAGGTACTTATGGAGCGGACAAACAACTACCATCCTTGCATTTGTTGCCAAAGCGAGACGAAAGTCACCTCGTTACAAAAACGTACGAGCTAAGAACCTTTTACTGATAACGAATCAACGCAACATGGCAGACTTTCAAGTCAAGTATCTCGAGGGCATGTACTTTGTCGAAGCTCACTTGCATCAGGAGATGGTGCGATGCGAAGCGGGTGCAATGAATTACATGGTGGGGAAGATACGGGTTCACTCTCAACTGATCCCTTCGATTGGCAGTGTGGCTTCTTCGTGGCTTGCAGGTGAAAAGGTTTATCGACCGACTTATACGGGTACGGGGGTGATAACGCTGGAGTCTTCGTTAGGCGGTTTTCATGTCGTGGAGCTAGAAGGGCAATCGTGGATTCTGGAAAAGGGTGCGTTTTGGGCGTGTGAAGGCTCCATCGACTTGAAATTTTTTCGTGAGAGGTTGCTAACGTCGTTGTGGGCTGGAGAGGGGTTTGTGTACTTGCAGACCCAAGTCACGGGTCATGGGAAGGTAGTGGTGACGACGAAGGGGCCGGTGGAGGTGATCGATCTGCAAGAGGATCAGGAGGTGGTGGTCGATGGTGAGTGTGTTATTGGCCGGATGGCGAGCGTTCGATTTCAGATGCGGCGGCCGACAGAGAATTATTTAGGTCGGTTCACCGCTGGGGAGCCGATTGTCA
>JBIJCS010000293.1:0-6380 GCA_044344575.1 Pirellula sp.
TGGATTGCAGGATCGGTTGCCGGCTTTGCAGGTCCGTTTGGGAACGACGAAGGCGACGAATGCGTTATTGACGCGTCGGGGAGAGCCAACAGCTTTGTTAGTGACTGCGGGTTTTGAGGATTTGTTAACGATTGGCTATCAGGATCGTCCGGAGTTATTTGTAACTCGGATTGTCAAACGACCAAGTTTGGTGGACGTGGTGGTTGGAGTTCGAGAGAGGCTTGATGCGTCGGGCAGGGTGTTGATTTCGATAGATGACGAGCAAGTGCGCGGGGTATTACAAGGAATTGCAGAGCGTGGGATTCGATCGATCGCGATTTGCTTGTTGCATTCGACATGCAATCCTACACATGAGTTAAGGGTGGAAGCGATCGCGAGGGAGATGGGATTTGACTTTGTGCGTTGTAGTCACCAAGTGGCACCGGTGATTCAAGCGGTTGCGAGAGGGGAGACCACGGTAGTTGATGCTTATTTAACGCCAGTGGTGCGCGACTATTTGGAGATGGTATCAGAGCAGTTTTCTCAGGATGCTGATTCAAGATTGCGAGTGATGACTAGCGGTGGAGGGTTGGTTAGTGCGGCGGAGGTTTGGGGAAGGCATTTAGTGTTGTCGGGGCCTGCGGGGGGGGCGGTTGCTTTGCAAGCGATGTCGTACCGATTTGGATTGAAGAAGCTGATTGGACTTGATATGGGAGGTACATCTACGGATGTGTGTCGGATAGAAGGACGTTTGCAGTTGGAGCATGAGACGGTAAAGGCTGGGATTCGAATGATGGTTCCGACCTTAGCGATTCACACGGTTGCGGCGGGAGGGGGGAGTGTGTGTTACTATGACGGAGTGCAATTGCGAGTTGGGCCTCAGAGTGCAGGTTCGATTCCAGGTCCTGCTTGTTATGGTAAGGGAGGTCCACTCACAGTAACGGATTTGAATCTATTGGAGGGACGAATCGACCCTGTTGGGTTTCCGTTTCCTCTGGACGTAGAGGCTTCGAAGTTACGTCTTCGAGAATTATGGGATCATTTGAGTGAGACAGTAACTGGGCGAGAGGGAGACGGAGAATCTTTATTGACGCAGGAGCAGTTGGTAAGTGGATTGAGGTGTCTTGCGAATGAGCAGATGGCTTCTGCGGTCCGATCGATAAGTATTGAGCAGGGGGGGCGGCAGGACAGCATTTATGTGAGGTTGCTGAGTTGTTGGGGATCGATACGGTGGTGGATCATCCCGAGGCGGGATTGCTCAGTGCGTTAGGAATTGGTTTAGCGCAGATTAAGCGGTCAAAGAGTGAGGCGATTTATATTTTATTGGGTAATTTGGATTTCGATTCGGTCAATTTCATTCGTCGGCGGTTATTCGATCAATTGACGCGGGAGCTTGTATTGGAGGGAGTAGATGAAGCTAACCAAGAGGTTTACTGCGAGGTGGAGTTGCGAGTGAAGGGAACTGAGGGTGCGATTCGTGTAGAATGGAAAGTCAGTGAGTTGGAGTTAACACAGCGGGTGGTTGATGGTTGGGTGACGGAGTTTGAACGACGATATCGGGAGAAGTTCGGAGTAGAGGGTTTATCGAGAGGACGAGGCCAGCGAGCAATAGAGCTTGTGAGTATCTGGATGGAAGTGTCGTCGGCGATGCGTGAGTTGGGTAGCGTATCGCAGTATGGACGTGTGGATGGGGAGGCTTTGATGGGAGGGGAGAATGGTGTAGGAGACAAGAGCCGTGTAGTCGAGGAGGAAGTTCGGCTTATCACATTGATGGATCAAGGTCATTGGGTTAAAGCGAAGAGTATAGATCGAGCAGTGCTCAAGATGGGGGATCGGCTGGTGGGTCCTGTTTTGATTCGCTCGGTGGGTAGTACGACGATTTTGAATGGGGGGTGGCAAGGAGAAGTCGTCGAGGATGGGGTATTGCTGATGAGTCGATTGAAGGGTGATTCTGATGGTGTGAGGAATGGGGAGACAGAGTCACGAGAAGCAGATTTGGGGGTGATAGATCCGATATTGCGTGATGTATTGGCACAGCGTGTGGGTGCGATAGCTGAGCAGATGGGGATAGTGTTGGAGCAAACGGCGTTGAGTGTGAATGTAAAGCAGCGCCGAGACTTTAGTTGTGCGGTATTTAATGCGAGGGGAGAGTTAATAGCGAACGCACCGCATGTGCCAGTTCATCTTGGTGCGATGGGCAGGACGGTGCAAGCGATGATCGAAGTTTTTCCGGAAATGCGGCCAGGGGATTGTTACGTGACGAACGATCCGTATCGTGGTGGTTCTCATTTGCCGGATGTGACGGTGGTTACACCTGTATTTATAGAGCGTGGAAATGAGTCGATTGGAAAGAGGGGTGGTGACAAGCCCGATTTTTTTGTGGCTTCCCGAGCGCATCACGCAGAGATTGGGGGGGTAGCACCTGGATCGATGGCTCCAACATCGAAGCGATTGGGTGAGGAGGGAGTTATTTTGTCACCGATGCATCTGACTTTTCGGGGGGAGGATTTAAGTGATCAGGTGGAGGCAAGATTGCGGGGAGGCGAGTATCCTTCCCGTAGTGTTGGTGAGAACATGGCGGACTTGTGGGCGCAGCGAGCCGCGAATCAACGTGGCATGTTGGCCATGCAAGACTTAGCGTCGGCCATGGGTGTGGGAGAACTGCATCGATACTTCGATGCGATTTTGCGAGTAGCGGAAGTCAAAACGCGAGCATGGATTGGATCGTTAGCGAAGGACGAGTACTTTTTTAGAGATTCCATGGATGATGGAAGTGTGATTCAAGTGCGAGTGATAAGAAAGCGACGTGAAGAGGGTTGGTCTTTGAGCATCGATTTTGAGGGGAGTGGTTCAGAGTCGATAGGAAACCTCAATGCGAATCCTGGAATAGTCACTGCAGCTGTGATGTACACGATTCGATGTGCGATTGCTGATACATTACCTTTGAATTACGGGGTGATGCGAGCCGTTGAGTTACGGATACCACCAGGTATTTTAGATCCGCGTGGGAGCGGGCCATTGGAGCAATGGCCCGCGGTGGCAGGAGGGAATGTCGAGACGAGCCAGCGGGTTGTTGATGTGTTGTGGGGAGCTTTAGGCTTAGCTGCTGCAAGCCAAGGTACTATGAATAATTTTTTGTTTGGGAACGACCGGTTTGGTTATTACGAGACCATTGGAGGAGGCAGTGGAGCGAGTGAGGGCGGTGCTGGTGCCGATGCGGTGCATAGTCATATGACGAACACACGTTTGACGGATGTCGAGGTATTAGAGAGTCGGTATCCTGTAAGGTTGGTCGAGTTTGGAATTCGGCGAGGGAGTGGAGGGGCGGGAAGGCACACAGGTGGATGTGGAATGGTACGAGAGATAGAGGCGTTAGAGCGATTGGAGGTATCTTTGGTCACGAACCGCCGAACCAGGGTTCCTGGTGGTTTTGGAGGGCCTTTCGGGTTGTTCGGCGGGGAGAACGGTCAACCGGGTGAAAACTGGTGGATTGATCGCGATGGTGTAGCGCATCGATTACCGAGTGCATGTCAGCGGATTTTGGGGGTAGGGGAACGGATACGGTTACTTACACCGGGAGGTGGTGGATGGGGTAATCGAATAGTTGAGTAGGAAGAGGCTAAGAGAATCAAAAAGATGGAGGGAGAGAATGTATCAGATTATTAAATTTTTCAGTGTGTTGAGTCTTGCGTTTCGTGTTAGTTGTTTTGGTGGGTTGCTAGGGCAAGAGCGGGGAGAAGTGATAAATCGATTTCCAGAAACAGCGCTGGCTTACGATCAATTACCTGAGGAATTAGTTCTGAAAGATGGAGAGCGAGTTTTTGCGAGATTTTCATGGAAAGACGAGGGATGTAAGCGTCCTTTTTTCTATGATTTTTCTGCACCGGATGGGACGGCATTAACACGTAATTATCCGCCGAAAGAAGGTGTGGATTCGACGGATCATTCGACGATGCATGGTGGAATTTGGCTAGCCTTTGGAGATATCAATGGGGAGGATTTTTGGCGCAACCGAGGCAGTATAGTGCAGAAGGAATTTATTAAGATGCCGGAGGTGAGTAACGGTAGGATTGAATACCAAACACGGAGTATCTTTGTAGACCGTGAGCAGCGGAAGTTAGGAGAGTCCTTGCAGACATTTCGGGTAGTGCGTATGGATGGGGTTTATGGATTGTATTGGGGGGCAGAAATGAGGGCCGCTGGGGAGATTGCAGGCGGTGTATTAGCATTTGGGGATCAGGAGGAAATGGGATTAGGGGTACGATTAGCGACGCCGTTGATTGAAAAAAATGGGGGAGAGATACTTAATAGTGAGGGTTTGGAGCGAGCGCAGGGTACGTGGGGTAAGTCAGCGCGTTGGGTGGACTATTCAAGGCAAGTGGAGGGAAAGAGAGTCGGGGTAACGCTGATACCATTGGTTGATAATCCGCGAGAGAGTTGGTTTCACAATAGGGATTATGGTTTGATGGTAGCAAATCTGTTTGGGCGAAAGAGCCTGACGGGTGGTGAGCAGAGTTTGATGGAGGTTAGATCACCGAGAGCGATTCGTATTGAGTATGTTGTATTAGGGTATGCAGTATCTGCGAGCGAGTTTGGTGTGGATGTGAATGGGCGTCGAATCGCTATTGAGGAGATGGTCAAGCGATTCACAGATCGGTTAACGGACAGATCGATGGTGGGATGTTGTGAGAATCGGGACTAGTGACTTGGTCCTATACAGTACAAAAACTCTTGGCGTTTTCCGTCGACTTCGTGCGAGCATCGGTAGTAGATACATCCGTTGCAGATGACTGGGGTAGCGAGGAGTTCGTCACCAAGTTTGTTTTTTTCTTGGAGTTCGAAGCGATTAGGAGATGCAGTATAGATAAAGGATTCACCGGATTCGTTGAAAGCATAGATTTGATTGCCAGCGAGGATAGGAGAAGCAGAGAAGGTTCCGCCGAGGCGATGTTTCCATAGTTCTTTTCCTGTGGAGGCATCCCAAGCGGCGGCGATGCCGGCATCGAGGACGCCGTAGAGAATGTTGTTTTGAATGAGTAGAGACGGTACATAAACACGGTTTTCGTTTTCCCAAACAACTTTTCCGGAGCCATTGGCGAGGATTGCAGACATGTGGTTGCGAGGGTAACCACCGCTGGTGTAAATGAGGGTTCCGTTGGTAAGGGTTGATGTGACACATTCGGTTGTTGCACCAGGAGATTCCCAGAGCAGTTGGCCATTGAGTGGATTGAGGCTTGTGATTTTGTCGCAGCCTGTCAGTAGTACTTGGTCTTTACCGGAAATGTTCAGGAGGATGGGAGAGGGGTAATTGGGGAGTTTTGGGCGAGGGTGGTTCCAAACGATTGAGCCTGTTTTGCGGTCGAGTCCAGCGATAGCACCTCCTCCTTTGTTGTCAGCTGCAACGATTACAAGCGATTGGTAGAGAGCGGGTGAAGCTCCATAGCCTTGGTGTTCAACATAGTTGCAAATTTTAGTTTGCCATAGAACTTTCCCTTGGAGATCTATGGCTGTGGTTATGAGGCTATCGGAGTTCGGGAAGCAGACGAAGACACGTTCACCGTCGCAAGCTGGGGTTGATGATGCAGCCGTCGACTTTTCATTTTTGCGCATTCCACCGGATGGGTGAACTGTTGTATTCCAGAGGAGCTTACCGGTGTCTCGGCTAAAGCAGAGGAGGGATTGAGCGCCGATAGATTCATCGGAAGTAACAAGGAAGATCTGGTTTCTGAAGATGGACATGGAGCTGTAACCACGGCCAGGGATTGGGGATTTCCAGCGGATGTTTTGATTGATGCCCCATTGAGTTGGTGGGGGTTGGGTTGAAGTGGCTGATCCATTTCGATGGGGGCCTCTCCACCATGGCCAATCGGAATCGTGGAAGTTGAATCCATCGTTGATTGGTTGAGAATGGATGTTCAGATTCGTTTGATCTTGGGCGGTTAGATTGGTGGTGAATAGAAGGAGGCAGAGTATTGCAAGCAAGTGGTTAAGTGAATTCGTGGAGAGCATGATGCGATATTGGTTTCAGGAGGATGAGTGGTAAGGTGTTGAGTATTGGCACTAGGGTCTATGGAACTCGATTATAGCGGATTGCGAGAGGTGAGATTTGAATGAAAGATTTGGCGTGTAGGGGGGGGGGGAAGGATGAATGTGATGAAATTGGGAAGCAGAGTAATTGGGGCGTTGAGAATGGTTTGGTTCTGACGCACTACAAGCTTGTTCTGGCCAACCATTCAAATTTTGCTAGCATTCTCCCACCAAACCGGGGACAGTCCCCGCGCCCGTTGTTCATTTGCTGAGAGCGTACAATCACCCCGGATTTTGGCATTGATTTGAGAGGTAGACTTAACAAGTCACGTCTTACCTCCAATTCCTTTGCTGAGAGTTCATCATGCCAAGAC
>JBIJCS010000294.1:0-6370 GCA_044344575.1 Pirellula sp.
CGATCCAAGCGGAATACCTTGCCCGAGCAACCCCTATCGAGAACTTTCGCATCATGGCTCCAGGTTATGAACGTGGTGGGTTAGGATTTCTTCGAGGCGTTGCCATTGATCAACACTTTACCCAGCGCGGACGCCAGAGAGACCTACAAAGCTTAGTCGATACCTATCCACAATTGCTTGGTATCGGCATCGATGAGTCCACCGCAATCGTCGTAGAAAAATCCATTGCGGAAGTGCTTGGAAAAGGCCAAGTCACCTTTTATTGGACGGATACGGTTACAACGACGGATGCGGTTACGTCGACGAATGCCGAGTTCACTCTAAGCAATCATGATGCTACTGTCTTGCCGAACCGGCAGGAGTTCATCGGCAATGCCGGGGACAAATTCGATCTTTCCGGAAGAACTTCCATCACTCCGCCAGCCCCCAATCCGTAGTGAGAAATGGTCCGCTCTCCACGGAATTGCATATCCTCCTGAGATCTGGCCTGTGGGTAAAAAACCATCAGATGTTATACTTTTAGAAGTTCAGAATTCCCTGTTCCGCATTTTATCACACTTTGAATCTAGAAATAAAACCCATGAAAGCGATCGCAGTCCGTCCCGGCACCCCAAATAGTGTTCACCAATGCGATATTCCTGAACCGAAGCTTGATTCCATCCCAGGCGGTAAGGGTATTTTGGTCAAAGTGCTAAAAGTGGGTGTTGATGCGACAGACCGCGAGATCAACGAAGCCCTTTACGGCAATCCACCTCCAGGGGACGATTATCTAGTCCTCGGGCACGAATCCTTTGGGATCGTTCAACAAGTCGGTCCGAACGTCCGCAACATCCGCGTTGGTGATTACGTTACGGCGACCGTCCGGCGTCCCGGTGGTTCGATCTACGACAAGATCGGAACCTACGATATGACCAGCGAGGAAACTTACTATGAGAGGGGTATCAACCTCCTACACGGATACCTTACCGAGTATTTTGTCGACCACGAAGACTACATCGTTCGCGTACCGAAAGGACTCAAGAACCTCCATGTCCTCATGGAGCCCATGAGTTGCGCGGCGAAAGCCATCCACCAAGCGTACGAAGCGCAGCGACGCATGAAAGTATGGAGCCCAAAACGAGCGTTTGTGTTAGGTGCGGGCCAAATAGGTCTGCTCTCAACGCTCGTCTTGCGATTAAAGGGGCTGGAAGTCTTTACCTTGGCACGCGCCAAAGGCCCACATCTCAAAAGCTCCATCGTTGAGGGGATGGAAGCAAATTACATTGCAACCTCTGAGACGAGTTTGGAAGACCTCGTAAAGAAAGTCGGCAAAGCCGATATCATCGTCGATGCAACCGGTTCCTCGAAAATCGCTTTTGGAGCCATGGAAGCGCTCGGCCATAATGGTGCGCTTGTTTGGACAAGCATCACCGGAGGTAAAAACACCACTACAGTCCCCTCCGACAAAATCAACATCGAATGGGTTCTTGGTAACAAGCTTCTACTCGGTAGCGTCAACGCCAACCGCGAGCATTTTGAAATGGGGATCCGCGACCTCGCCCTTGGCGAAGTTATGTTCCCCGGTGTTCTTGAAAAGATTCTTACCAATCCAGTCAATGGCCTTGATCAGTACAAAGAAATGATGCGGCTATTAGTCGAAGACAACAACGCTTTGAAAGTGTACGTTAACGTCGCGGACGCATAATCTACTTCCCGATCAGGGAATGGAGCCTTCCGCAACAGGCGAATCATGGAGCTTCCGATGCAGTGGATTATCGTAATGCTGGTCCTTATCCCCTGCCTCGGCTTCGCACTGATGAAAGCTGTCCGCTTTCTGCAGAACCTTCAACGTGCTGGCGATAGCCAATCGAATCAAGACAGCCTCCAGTCTGCAGCATGTATCGGTTGTTCCGGTGCAAACCGCTCCCCAGAAGAGCTTGGGATAAAGCTCAAGCCTCTCGTCACGCTCGGTGTGCCCAAACCAGCGGAACAATTTGAAAAGTCAACGCTGCAAAGCGAAACACCGCAACCATCTGCCGATAAACAATAGTGCGGCCACGATGTGTTTTTCTACCCAACCTCTCGAGTTCTTTTACTAGGAAACCATCCAATGACTTCGTCGGATATCCTGCAACAAGCGTGCTCTGGCTGGAAGCTGCATCGGTCACGCAATGGCTCCAAGCTCGTAAAGTGGTTCGTATTGCTCACCGTAGTCGTCTCTGGTCTCGGGAACACTCCGGTATCTCTCGCTCAACAAATCCGACCACCCAATTATGACGAAACACTTGTGCCGAAATTGAATCTACCCTCCGTCCTGCAGACGCCAGTCCCAGCCAAGGTTACTGACATTGATCCCAACGCACCAAAGGTCTCAACGACTGAAGCTTGGCAGACGCATAGACTCGCTCTTGTTTCCATGCTTGCAGAACAGGAGTACGGACAACTACCCGTTGCCCAAGTCGAAACGAAAGCGGAATGCTTCGACGATGCAGTGGCTGTACTAGGGGGGAAACCACAACCGAACATTCGTCGTCGGCAATTCGCCATCACCCTCGAACGTGCAGGGAAGTCAGTTCGAATCGATATGATTCTCTGGTCCCCAAAAGGAAGCGACAGAGCACCGTGTTTTGTCGGGCTGAATTTCCGAGGCAATCAATCCACCTGTGACGACCCAAACGTCCGCTTGACCACAAGTTGGTGTGACGCAAGAAACCCTGGAGTGGAAAACAACCGAGCCACGGAAGCGAGCCGTGCGAACCAGAGTGAGCGTTGGCCAATCTCCGAAATCATCGAGCAAGGATTCGCGGTCGCGACCGCACACTATGGTGATATCGATCCCGATTTTGATGACGGATTCGAAAATGGCGTACACTCACTTTTCCCTGAGTTTCGATGCGATGCGGAAAACCCCAATCGATGGGGTTCCATCGGAGCTTGGGCCTGGGGGCTCTCGCGTATGGCAGATGTCCTACAAAAAACCGATGGCATCCGCTCCGATGCACTGTTTGTTTTAGGGCACTCTCGGCTCGGCAAGACCGCTTTGTGGGCGGGAGCAACCGATGAACGCTTTCGCATCGTTATCTCAAATAACTCGGGATGCGGTGGAGCAGCATTGAGCCAACGCGCCTACGGAGAATCCGTCGCACGTATTAACACCTCATTTCCTCACTGGTTTACGCGTAATTTCCGTCGATTCAATGACCATGAAGAAACCATGCACTTCGATCAACACCAATTGATCGCTGCAATCGCTCCGCGACCGGTCTACATCGCAAGTGCCACAAAAGATCGATGGGCCGATCCACGAGGTGAACTTCTCTCCGGTTTCTTTGCCTCTCCTGCCTACGAACTGCACGGAAAGCCTGGCTTCACCGCACAAGAATTACCGGAGCCAAACACTCCGATCGGGAGCACCTCGATCGGGTACCACATCCGCGAGGGAGAGCACGACATGCTCTTGTACGACTGGCAACAGTTCATGACTTTCGCAAAAAAGAACGGGTTCTAACTCGGATTCCCCGATCTTCAACGCGTCAATACATCAAGCCCTACAAATGGGGTTTCATGCGTTCCAGGGCGGCATCCCAATCTGCAGAGCGTCTCGGGTGATACACCTCGATTGAACTCGACTTGCGCATCCACTCTCGGGCATCGGCCACATTGCTGAACCGCCCGAGCGCAAGCATCTGCGATATCACATTACCCAAGGCTGTCGCCTCGACAGGTCCTGCTACCACCGTTCGATTACAAGCATCGGCTGTCATTTGGCATAAGAGTTGATTGCGAACTCCTCCTCCGACAATGTGTATCGTTTCCAATCGATATCCCAATAAATCCTCAAGCATCCCTAGGCAGATGCGGTAACGCATCGCCAAGCCTTCTAAAATAGCTCTGGCAATTGCGCCATCTGTCGATGGAACTGTTTGGCCAGTCTGCTTCATGTATGCCAGAACTGCATCGAGCATATCGTCCGGAGCAACAAATGACGAATGCTGCACATCCATCCAATACTGCAAGGGCTTAGCTTCCGTTGCTAAGGTCGCCAGGGTAGTCCAGTCGTAGGGTTTTCCTCGTCTTTGCCAACTCGCTCGACACTGCTGCAGCGGCCATAATCCCGCAATGTTCTTGAGTAGACGAACACTGCCGTTCGCACCTCCCTCGTTCGTGAAATTAAGTTCAGCGCATTTCGCATTGAGTCTCGGCTCACTTAGCTCAACACCCATGAGCGACCAAGTCCCACTGCTGATGTAACACCAATTCGGTTTGCTCTGGGCAAAACCGTCTGCTGGGACGGCTAACACCGCTGCACCGGTATCGTGCGTCGCGGGCACGATGGTCCTGGCTTTTTCCGACAAGCCAATACGGCTGCGAATGTGAGAACGAACTGGCCCTAAATCATGACCTGGCTGAACCGGTGTACCAAATAACTTCGATGGAATCTGCAATCGATCCAACACCTTCGTCGACCAACCTCCACCCCCAGGTTGAAGCATCTGGGTCGTCGAAGCATTCGTGAATTCGTTGACCTTCTCGCCGGTAAGCATCCAGTGAAAAAAGTCAGGGATCATCAAAAAGCGATTTGCGATATCCAGGATTGGAGATTGCTCGACCCGCATACTGTATAGCTGATAGAGCGTGTTGATTTCCATGAACTGAATGCCGGTCTCCTGGAAAATTTCTTCCCGAGATATTTGCTCAAAGGCCCGATCCATCAACCCCCGGGTGCGAGGGTCACGATAGCAGAAAGCAGGGCCCACAAGATCGTCGTTTCGATCGAGCAATACATAGTCGACACCCCAAGTATCTACCCCCAAGGTGACAATGTGGTCTCGATACTCCTCGACTGCTTTGCCTAATCCAGTTTCAACTTCCTTCCATAGCGTCAACAAATTCCAAAGCAGACGATTTCCAATCTGCATCGGTGCATTCTCAAACCGATGAACATCCTTGAGCAATATCTGATCACCTCGCAATTCAGCGGCAATGACTCGGCCACCAGAGGCTCCAAGATCGATCGCGAGTGCAATGTCAGGATGGTCCATTTCGTTTCAAGCTTTCTAACAATGAGTGTGACTGACTATTCCAATTGCAGCGATCTAAACCGCTTGCGTTATCTGCGATTTGATTCCGGATCGCAACTCCGAACTACCAAGCACTTCATCGAGTCGCTGAACGACAGCCTCAATCACGGAAAGTTGCTCAGGTGAAAGCTCTTGCTTTTCGCCAAATCGCTTTGCATAAAAGGCTTCGGCAATCACCGGCATATCCAATTGCAAACCTGCTCTGCGAATCGTGCTGTCGACCCAACCCAAATACTCTTGTGGCGTTTGCGAGACCGCACGCTGAAATCCTAATCGACGTAGTTGCTTGCTAACCTTTTCATAAAATTCAATCCGCGAGCGAACCCGATGACGTTGCAGACCAGAACCTCGCAATCTCCTTTGCATCCATGTTGGCATCAGCGTTGGTAGTATCTTCCACGCACCGAACAACAACAAACCGAAGAGAAAGACACCCACTGCTACGCGCCAAGAAAACCAACGATCCGGTGAAAGAAAACCACCGACAAATCGGCTATCCTGCATCCGAGTTAACAACGATTGGATCTGTAAGTAAAAATTCGCATAGGACCCCTCGGACGATTCACCAAATAAAGAGAACAAGCCACCCTGTTTGGATTTGTCCATGTTAATAACCATCTCATTCCACAAATCCTGCATCGCATCAAGAGTCTGAGTGCTCGACACACGCAACGTACCACCGGCATTAGAACCATTGACCGGAGGAGTGGGGTCCAAACGTAACCAAACGCCTCGCGTGACCCAGGGCGGCAACATCACGCTTGCTCGTACCGATTCCTCGGCTTCCCGAATTTCGTTCGCTGTAAAATATGCCTCTACCCAAACGTGCGCGTGATTCTGGGAAACTTGAAAGTACCCCCCAAGATCGTTGTACTCGCTGGGCCGAAATCCAATCACCAGCCGAGTCGGTACATTCATCGAACGCAACATCAAAGCCAATGCACTCGCAAAATACTGACAATGCCCCCGCTTTTTGTTCAACACGAAATCAGCAATTGGGTCGATTCCCGGGTCTCGCGGGCCAGTCAGCGTCAATGTGTAATCGTACGCGCCACTGTTGGCTAAATGATCTTCAAGAAACAACGCTTTCGATAGACGACTGTTTAAAGGAATCTTGCTCGATCCAAGTATTCGGTCAATCTCAGGACGCATGACCTCTAAGGCTTGGGGAAATAAGGTGATCTCCTCCCCATAGGTCGACAATGTGCTCGGTTGTTTGTCCTCGTAAACATCCGATTGATCCTCAAGCACCGGCGTCTCTTGCCCAACCAGAAATGCATAGGTCAAAAAGGAATATCGCCGTTTCGGCG
>JBIJCS010000295.1:0-6364 GCA_044344575.1 Pirellula sp.
AGTGCCAGGGACAGAACAACAGGGATGGAAAATCAGGGATGGAAAAATGCGGGCTGTTCTGTTCGTGTCTTTTGTGTCTTTCGTGGTTAAAGATTGTGGCGGATTGGGAACCACGAAAGGCACGAAAACCACGAAAGGGGAATCAGACTTGAGATATACGGACGGAGAGTCAGGGACAGAACAGCAGGGATAGAAAATCAGGGACAGAAAAATGCGGGCTGTTCTGTTCGTGTCTTTTGTGTCTTTCGTGGTTAAATCTGGGGCGGATTGGGAACCACGAAAGGCACGAAAACCACGAAAGGGGAATCAGACTTGAGATATACGGACGGAGAGTCAGGGACAGAACAACAGGGACAGAACAACAGGGATAGAAAATCAGGGATGGAAAAATGCGGGCTGTTCTGTTCGTGTCTTTTGTGTCTTTCGTGGTTAAATCTGGGGCGGATTGGGAACCACGAAAGGCACGGAAACCACGAAAGGAGAACCAGACTAGAGAAATACGGACGGAGAGTCAGGGATAGAACAACAGGGATGGAAAATCAGGGGTAGAAAAATGCAGTCTCTTCTGTTCGTGTCTTTTGTGTCTTTCGTGGTTAAAGATTGTGGCGGATTGGGAACCACGAAAGGAGCAGCATGTTGTTCATCGCTCGTTGTGCATTAGTTTGCGATTTGGTAGGCGCGATTCCGGAAGAGGAACTCGGTGAGGTTGCCTTCGTGGGGTTGTAGCCAGTTGAGTCGGTTGGTCGGAATCGCTCCGATGTTTAATCGGTCGATGTTTACCGCGTTGGTAAGTTCATCGATCCAAACCGGGTCTTTGGTGATCGCCGAACCGATGAGGGTTTGGCCTATGGCTTTGATCATGTCTTTTTGTGGGCACTCGACTACGGAGACGAATGGGAACATATATTCTTTGGCAGCGACACCGCGTGAGGGTGAGTCTGCGTGGATTACCATTGGACGCAGGTATGCGCATCGTTCGCGTTCGATGAGTCGTGGGCCGTAGTTGGCGGTCATGTCGGTCACGCCGGATTCTGCGAGGTCTTGTTGGATCATCGCCCAGGTGCCGGTAGCCATTTGTTTATTGGTAAAGGCGGCAAGTTCGGCTTTGGGGTCTGTAGGCGAGAGGGCTTCCATGGGCCCGATGCGTGCGGCGATGGCTTCTGCAATTTTCTTGGTATGGCGTGACGCCCAGATACCGGAGCAGTTGATACAACCGCGACCGGAGTTGCTTGCGACGCTTTCGACCATGAGGTCGAGGTAATCTTCCCATTGGTCGACGATATCGTCCCCGAGGAGGATTTTGGAGAATCCGGGCCCGTGTGCTTGGACGCGTGGGTTTCCGGAATATTGTTGAACGGTTTGGGCACTACCAAAGATCATGCTCTTTTCGCATTTGCTCATGATTGTCGATCCGACATCATGTGCACCTGGGTAGAGGCAGAAGGCTTCTGCGGGAATACCGGCTTGGATGAAGGCGCTGATCATTCGGTAGGGTGTCCAAGGTTCTTGGGAGCCGGGTTTGAGGACGAGTCCGACTTGGAGGGGAACAGCGGGAAGCCAGAGGGTGTGAACGCCTGGTGAGTTGTTTGGGAGAACAGCGCCGAGGACGGGTGATTGGCATTGGTAGCTGACGGTCACTCCACGGCCTTCGTCTCCGTAGCCTCGGGTGTAGATATCCAGGGGGAGTCCTCGGGTGAGGCAGTTAAGGATTTTGCTCATGTTGCTGAGGACAAAGCAATTCTTCTTCATATTGCTTTGGCACATATGTTCCGGCAGTCCGGTGCTTGCGGACTGTTGGTGGATGAAGTCGCTGACGGACTGCATGCCATCGCCGACGGGGAGTGGCTCATGTTCGAAGAGATGAGCGGCTTGTTCGCATTTTTTGATGATGTCATCGCAGGATAGGGAGCGGAGAGCCTTTCGGGCTTGTTCTGCTTTTCGCATATCCATCTGGACCATGCCGCCGTTGACTTGTCCGATTTTGGCGATTGGTTCCCCGGTATCGAAGTGGATGACATCGAAGGTATCGAGGGATTTGTAGGGTTTTCCCCATCGCAAGGGTTGGATAGTCAGCATGGTATTGAGGTTGTTTTTGGGTGGTATGGAGGGGTAGGTTCAGGGGGTAAGCTTTGCCCTGAGGTGACATGGACGAAGGGAAGTGTCCGTGTCGACCGAGTGAGTTGATAAGGGTAGTGATTTCGCTGTACGACTTTAGTAGACACCGACGGTGGTTGTGGAAGCGAAACCGTGGAAGGGTCGAACACCGGAGACGCCGTCCCAAGGGTATTTTTCGAAGGGTAGTTCACGTTCTCCTTCGTCGCGTTCGAGGAAGCCGGGCACGAAGAATTCTTTGGTCATGGTGTAGAGTTTTACTCGACCGGTTTTGCCGTAGTCGACGACTTTGTCTGAGTCATCGAAGTCGACGATTTCTACGACGGCACGAGGTTGTGGAGCGTAGTAAGCGATGGTGTAGTCGTCTTCGTCGGTGATAGGTCGGGAGCAAGCGAGTCCCATGAGGGTGTTGCCGTAGGTTGGGGTCATGTAGACGCCGCTTTGATCGGGTAGACCTTCGAGGAGTTCTTCGACGCAGAAGCGAGTCCATTGGGGAGTGAATTCGGTTCCACCGGAGAAGATACCGGTGATACCACATTCGCGGAGGGTGGTACCTTTTTCGGCGAGTCCCATGGCGAGAGACTCGAGGAGTTTCGGTGTTGCGAACATGCACTTGATGTTGTGGTTTGCCGTCAGGATGGTGATGGCTTGGTCGATACAGTGTTTTTTGTATTCTTCGAGGTGTTCCATCCAACCTTTCTTGATGAGTTTGATAACCCAGCGTGGATCGAGGTCGATGCAGAAGCAGATACCGCCACGGTATTGGCAGAGGTGTTCAACGGCGAGTCGAAGGCGTCGGGGGCCTGAGGGGCCGAGCATGAGCCAGTTTGCGCCTTTGGGGAAGAATTCGTCGGGAAGGGTATGGCTGAAGAGTTCGTAGTCGATGCGGAAGTCATCGATCACGACGCGGCTTTTGGGAATCCCAGTGGTTCCACCGGTTTCGAAGACGTAGGTTGGTTTGCCTGCGAGCCCTTTTGGTATCCATCGTTCGACGGGTCCACCTCGAAGCCATTCGTCTTCGAACATGGGGAATTTTTTGAGGTCATCGAAGCATTTGACATCTTTGAGTGGGTCGAACTTCAGTTCGGATTTTTTACCGAGCCAGAAGGGGGAGCCGGTCGATTCGTGGAAGTGCCACTGAACGGTTTCGACGGTATGTGCATCGAGGCGAGCTTTTGCGGCGGAGACGTCGGAGGGGCTAGCGAGCCAGGCGGGGGAGTTTCCAGTCATGATTGCGTTTCAGAGAGTAGAAGAATCGAGGGTTATGTGGAGAGCACGTCGGCATTTGGAGCAGAGATATCTGCGCTTGCGCGAGTGTGGAGCATTGTAGCTAAATTTCAAGTCCTGCCCACGATTCCGTGGGGGCTTCAATGGAGATTCACACGTTGTATGTAGGAAAACACAACGTCGCTGAGGGTTTCCCGGGTGGTTCTGTAGGAATGATCCGCTTGGGGAATCACGGTTAGTTCGTGTGGCGCGGCGAGCGGTTGAGCTTGGAATTGTTCTGCTAATGCTTGGTCTGCATTTCGGAAGTTTAGCGATCCCGTGCGGACTTCATGTTCACCGAAGAGCCAGAGGGTTGGGATTGGTATTTGGTTGAACCAGTGGAGGTAATCGTATTTGGTATGGTTGCCGTATTTATCGATGAAGGTATTTGCGGAGACCCAATTGGGAAGTGGGAATCGCACTCGAAGAATTCGGTGAGGCTCACCGAGTTCGCATGCTTGGCGAGCTTCTTCGAGGTGTTTACGGAAGATGTTTTGTTTTTCGGGGTCGTTGAGGAGTAGCTCGGTATTCATCCGAGGTGGTGATAGGGCGATGATGTGTTGGATGTTGAGATTTTGGTGAGCGGCGGCGTAGAGGGTTTTCACTGCGCCGAGGGAGTGGGCGATGATTCCTACGGATTTGTAGCTGAGTGAGTGAGCGAGCGTTATCCAGGCTTTGAGGTCAAGTGAAGCGTCTTGGAGGGTTTCGTACATGGAGCCGAGCCGAGCAGGGATATCAGCGGATCCGAAGGAGGCGAGGTCATGTCCTCGAGTATTGATGAGGAGGGCATCATCACCGGCGCGGAGAGAGGTTTTGGCGAGGTCTGTAAGTAGGGACGAGCCGTAGAAGTTCCCGTTGACGCCGTGGATAACGATCCAGAGACGCGGGTGGGTGTTTGGGGATTTTTCCTTGGAGTTATAGGTAGGGTTTAGCGCCGCAGTGACGAGGAATCCATGGAGTTTGATTCCATCGTCAGTGGTTGTATCGCGCAGGGATCCGTTGAGTGGCGAGGTATTCAGGGGAGGTGGGATCCGAGAGTTATGGGTTGGGGGTATCCTGGATAAGTTTGCCGTCCGGTGATTGGTATAGCCCGGAGACACGTCCACGGCCTGGTGCTGGTGGAGGGGTGCGTGGTTTGAAATCTGAGCCACGGGTTGCGGAGCCGAGTGGGACGACATCTTCTTCGCCGCTTCCACGCAGGTAGCTCATGAGTTTATCGAGGTTGATTCGACCGATACCCATTGCTTTGGCTTGTTGTTCGAGTTCTGCTCGTCGTTTTGCCATGACTTCGGTGGCGCCATCGAGGGCTCCGCCGATGACTTTGAATTCATCTCCGATGACGAGGTATCGGGTGTTGACGGTCAGAGCGCCTTCCATGCGTCCATCGGGTCGTAGGTCGACGGCGATTTCCGCGCCGCTTTGAGCGATGAGTGATTTGATCGTTTCCCGATCGTCTTTTCCATCCCCATCGATATCTAGTTTGCCGACGAGACCGAAGACGACTTTGCGTCCTGGTTGCCAAGCGGGTGAGTAGATACGGTCGCCACGTAGGATGGTGACTGGGCGACGGTCCGGGAGTACGCGAGCGCGAGCGAGGTGATCGGTTTGTTGATTGACTTCGATTACTTCGATGCGAGCTTTTGGTTCAGCATCTGCGACACGATTTGCTTCGTCATCGAGGACGGCGAAGCGTGTTCCGGGGCGGAGTCCGTCGGCTTTTCCGAGGTTGATATAGACGGTTTGTCCTCCGTCGACGACTTCGGTGATTTTACCTTGTGGGTATTGGAAGTCTTCGCCTTTGATTTCCTCGAGTTGTTTCCCGAGCATTTCGTTTTGCAGAGCGAGTTCGTTGCGTTTCTTGGTAAGTTTATCGATTTCGGCGAGGTAAGCTCTTTTTTCGGTTTCGGCTTGTTGAGCAAGTTTTTGGCGATCTGTTTGGATCTTGGTAATTTCTTCTTGTCGTTCTTTTTCTTTTTGGGCGTATGCGACTTGAGTTTGTTCGAGTTGTTGTGCTAGTTCGTTGGCTCGTTTACGTTCCGCTTCGCGGGCTTCGGTTTCTTGTTTGATGGTTGCATCGTATTTGGATTTGAGATCTTCTTCGCGTTTGGCTTGTGCGTCGACTTGGAGGTTTCGTTCGCGAACGGTTTGCATTAAGGTTTCGACGAGTTTGCGGTAGTTCTTTTCGGTGACATTGGGGCCGAGGAGAGCCATGTCAGCGACATACTTATTTTGGATTTCGGTGATTTCCGGGTTGTTGCTGAACGAGGAGGCGAGTTGGTCGAATTCAGCTTGGTTTGTAGGTTTTGCGCCGAGGACCAATTCGAGGAGCTGTGACTTTTTATTTTCGTCTCGGAATTTGTTTTCTGCGTCGCGTGCTGCGGTTTGTGCGGCTTCTACGGTTTTGTAGTTTGTGCCTGATTGGAAGACGACGTAGGCGAGGGCGCCGATACAAAGGAGGCTCACAAACGACATGACGATGACGTAAGCCTGCCAAACATAGAGATTTCGATCGCGAGCCATGAACTACCTCGTCGGCAAAAAATCAAACCGGTCGGAGAGAACGAACCTTCCCCGACTTCATCTTCATAGATCGTAAACAGGCCCCCTTCAACCGTCAAACTTTCTCCGCCGAAGTTCCTTTTTTTCATGAAAGGGGTGTGAGTTACACAGGGGGCGGGGTTGGGATGGTGAAGAAAAACCGGCTGGATGAAGTTTTCCGGCGGGGGGGATGCAGGGTGTTTTAGGGGGGTGATTTTGTGGTTTTGTGGGGGGGAACCGGAATTATTCGCACATTCGGAGTCGTTCGTTGATGTTCGGGTGAAGGGGTAGAAAAAACTCGCATTTCTATGCTGGGAGAGTACGATGAAGGATCGTCGGCGAGGGAATTGTCGGCGGGAGAGAAGTCCGAAGGCTTGCGGTAGGTAGCAACATTGAAGGTTGTCAGAATGAGATCTAGAAGCGTGCTGAAGTCCTTGGAAGTGAAGCG
>JBIJCS010000261.1:0-6881 GCA_044344575.1 Pirellula sp.
GATTTGGACGATGACGATTTGGATGAGGACGATTTGGATGAAGACGATCTCGAAGATGACGATTTGGACGATGAAGATTTAGATGATGAAGAATTGGATGATGACCTCAGCGAGCTTGATGACGACGAGATGGATAGGATGGATCATGAGGGGATGGATGAGGATGGTGGGGATGAAGGTGGGGATGATGGTGGGGATGAAGATCCTGGTGAAGGTGGTGCTGGAGGAGATCCGAGGGGGCGGAGGCGGTAGGTTTATTTGAAGGGTTGGGTTGGGGATCCGAAGTGGTGAATAGAAGCGTAGAAGTGAGACGGCGAGCACTGTGAAACTTGATGAATTAGCGAAGCGTACGGGGGAATGGATGCGGGGTGCGGGTCCGGAGTCGGACATCGTCATGAGCAGTCGTGTGCGTTTGGCGCGGAATCTTGCTGATTTTCCGTTTGTGCGCAAGTGCACGGGGAAGGATCGTCAAGCGATAGCGACCTTAGTCGAGCGAGCGTGGGAGCGTGTAGGTGGAGCGAATGAGTCGGAGTACATCGACGTCGCGAAGCTTGGGGATTTAGATCGACAGTTTTTGATGGAGCGGCAGTTAATCAGTCATGAGTTGATCGACGCAGAGGGGGCACGTGGAGTGGTGTTGGATCGGCAGGAGCGGTACAGCATCATGGTGAACGAGGAGGATCATTTGCGTCTGCAGGTCATGCGAAGTGGGTTTGATTTGGAGGCGGGATGGTCGCGGATGACGGAGTTAGATGACATGTTAGGACGCGAGTTGAAGCTTGCGTTTACGAAGCGGTTTGGCTATTTGACGGCTTGTCCGACCAATGTGGGCACGGGTTTGCGGTTGAGTGTGATGTTGCATTTACCAGCGTTGGTGGCGACCAAGCAGATTGAAAAAGTGTTTCGTTCGATGAGCAAGATGAATGTAGTGGTGCGAGGGTTGTTTGGTGAGGGTTCGCAGTTCATGGGTGACTTTTATCAGGTCAGCAATCAGACGACATTGGGGAAGACCGAGAATGAGTTAATTCAGAAGGTCAAGGAGGTGGTACCGCGTCTGATTGAGTATGAGCGCAAGGCGAGGGAGTTTTTGTTGAGTGAGGATCGCGATGAGTTGAGTGATTTGGTGGGGCGATCTTTTGGGATTTTGAAGACGGCCAAAAAAATCAGCAGTGAAGAGACCATGCATTATTTGAGCAAGGTGCGGCTTGGAGTGAATCTAGGGTTGATTGAGGGCGTCAAGATTTCGATGGTCAATCAATTGTTTTTGCAAACTCAACCTGCGCATTTACAGAAGTTGCGAGGATTGATGTCGAATGCAAGTGCTCGGAATACGGAGCGAGCAAATTATCTCCAGCAGCATTTGAAGCTGGTTTAGTTTTGGGAGAAGTCTTCGATGAATCGTTGGAGGGTTTGGATGAACTCGGCGGTTTCTTGTTGGGTGTTTAGGGGAATTCTAGGATCGTCGGGGGTTTGATTGTTTTTGCAGGAGGAGAGTTGAGAGATGGGTGGGCTTTTCTTTTGAAGGTCGAGAAATGCATCGACAACGTGTGGTGGTAGTTTGGGTGTGTTTGGGTTGAGGTTTTGGAAGTTGGTAAGATCTTCGAAGTACATTTCGATAGCCCAAGTGGTTTGTTTTGCGACCCATTCGTTTCCGATAGAGTTTTTTCGGTGTGTCAGTAGGGATCGCAACCACGTTTCGGCTTGTGACTGCGTAAAGGGTGCACTGGCGAGTTGTTCGAGCGACGATAGTTTTTCTGCGATCGCTTGCTCGAGTTGCTCGGGAGATGCGGAGAGAGTGTTCGGGTTTCCAAAGGGTTGTTCGAGGAAGGCTTGGTCTAGGGTAGAGGCGAGTTGGGAGGGAGCGGGGAGTCGGGTCCAGTAGGGCCAGAGAGGTCTACCGGGGGTACGATTGCTGATTTCGATTGCGGGGCGGATTTGTTTGTAGAGGGTTTGGTGGCAACCGATGCAGTCGAAGGTTGCGAAGTCTCCCCAAGTTCCCGAGTTTGCTTGATAGAGTATTTCTCTTGCGTTGAGAACGAAGCTTGTTTCGAGGCTGATGAAGCTTTTTAGGGACTTGGAAAAGTGGTTCGCAATTTCGGACTTGATCGATTCCGGCGCAGCATCGGATGGGGAGAAGTGGGCGAGTAGATATTCTTTGCGTGGGTCGGGTTGGGATGGGGATGGAGTCCAGCGTTTGGATTTTTCTTGGAGGCTGGTCCAGTGTTTTTTGCAGGTTGCATCGAGGAATTTCGACAGGTCGAAGGGTGGGAGGGGAGGATGACCTGCGGCGTAGGTTGCGTGGGGGATGGATTTGGATTCTTTGGTTGAGCCGAGGTGGCAGCTCAAGCAGACTTGTGCGGCGATCGATGCGTTCGCAAGATCGTAGAAACCTTTTTGCGATTTGGATTGGGGGGAGAAGGCGAGCCAATCTTGGGATTGATGGGGGAGGAGATAGAGGGAGCTCGCTCCGTGGCAGGCTTCGCAACCGATCGATTGATTGGCGAGGGTGGAGCGATCGAGAGCGAATGCAACTTGGGACCGGCCGAGGTGAGGGGTTGGTTGTGGAGTTGAGGTGTGATGGATGGGTAGTTGTCCTGCGTGGCAAGTCAGGCATTGGTTGATGAATTGGGGATCTTGTACGGAGAGATTGAGGTTATCGAGGATTGTTTTTGTGCGCGGGGTGGGTGAACCGTTTGCATTGAGAATTTTGTTGATTGCGGAAGCATGCGGGTCGGTATTGTCACCGATGGGGTTTCCTTTTTCATCGAGTCCGAGGAACAGGCGTGCTTGTTGCATGCCTATGGAGTTTTGGGATGCGAGTGGGTTTGGATTGGAGTGGCAGAGGATGCAGCTAGAGCTACCGATTGATTCCGCGTTTGGCTCGGAGGTGGCTTGGTTAGTTTGAGCCAAGCATGCTTCTAGGGCCGAAGCGGCGATTAGGAGAGCGAAGAGCGATTGGAGATGAGCCATGATGGTTGATTATGGGGTATCGCTAGGTGCATCGAACAACGGCAGTGCATCGAACAAGGGCAGTGCATCGAACAAGGGAGTTGGGGAAGAATTCCATTGTATGTTAGTTGAAGTTCTCGGAGGCGGTGAAGTTCTAGGAGATTGGGAGTTTGGAGGAAACAGAAGTGACTCTCTGAGGATGGAGAGTTGAGATTGGATGAGGGGGGTGGGGGGATTTGTTTTCGACTCGAAGGCGGGTAGGGAAGCGATATAGGCGAGGGAAGTGATTTCCCAATTGGGGGATGGTTGGTTTTGATCGAGATGTTTCCAGAGGTTGGAGGCATATTGACGTTGGTCGGCGGTTTGCCATTTGGCGGAAGCGTTGGATGGGAAGAGGGATTGCGACTGGTGGTAGAGTTTTTTTCGTTGGATTTGGATGTCGAGGATTTGGGAGTCGCGAGGGTTATTGGAAGTCAGCGAGAGCGCATCGAGAGGGGGAGGCAGGGTGGTAGGAACGGAGGGTAGGTTAAGGATCCAGAGGGCTTGAAGGTTCCAGAGTCTTGGTGAGGGTTGTCCGGGTGGAGTTCGTTTGGTTGTCAGTGAGTTTGAGAGAGGTTGATGGCAGTCGGTACATTGGAAGCTAGCGAATTCGGGCCAGTTTGAGATGGATGGAGGGGATGAGGATGAGGTGGAATTGGAGTGGTGATTAGCCGTCAGTCTAGTTTGTAGGAGTTCCAGTTCGGAGTCTGCTGCGGCGAGTTGACCGGCGAGCCATTGTTGTGAGGGGCGGTCTGTGTTGGATTGGTAGTCTGTCGGTAGTCGCCAATGTTTGGGGTAGGCTTGGATGTAGGTATTGAAATCGAAGTAGAGTGCGGGGTGTCCGGCGGCGATGATGTCGTGATTCATATCGCGGTCTGGGGCACCGACGTGGCATAGAGTGCATGTTTTGGCTTGTGTGGGGAGGTACTTCGTGTTGACCATGCCGAGGTTTTCGATGGCATGTTGAAGGCTGTGGGGGCCTTGGTAATGTTCATAGTTCCATTGATCGGCGGGTCCGTGGCATGCTTCGCATCCGACCCCTTCTGGCGTTTTGGGGAGAGGGAGGTTGGAAGCGAGTTCGGTGGAGGAGTTGTGGCAGGCGAGGCAATTTTTGAATGCGGGGGTGTTTAGGAGAATACCATCGACGACGATGTTTAGTCGTCGGAGGATATCGAGAGATTTGGGTGAGTTTAGCGTTTGCCAGGACTTGGCGTGCGGGTCGCTTTCGAGCCACAGGGGGTATTCGGAGCCACGGATTGCGGAGGTTGAGGAGACACCAGCGGCGGGTCCGCCATGGCAAGCGGTCGCGGCGCAGGAGGACGCGCCGAGAGTGGGGTGGTTCTTCGCGATGAGTGAAGAAGTCCCCCAAGATTGGTTGGTGTCGGAGGGTTCCGAGGCGTGCGTTTCGGGGGTGAAAAGTTGGAGGAGTGAGGAGAGTGCGAGGGCGAGGAATGGGGGTATGAATTGGAGGTGGGCGGTTGGCGTGGAGGAGAGAGCCATGATAAATTCCCCATAAAATGCTTGGACTGTTCTTTTCAATGCTTGTCTATGGGATGATAACAAGAGCATTGGGTTGTCGAGGACAAGCATCGGACGTGGGGCTTAACCGTAGTAAGAGAATCGTGTCACTAAAAGTCACACTTTGCAAAGAAGGCAAGCAGATAGGGGAGTTAGACGTTTTATCCGCTGTGGAGATAGGACGGCGAGACAAGACGGATCGAACGGTAACGATTCCTTCGAAGTATGTTTCGAGTGATGGGGGGGATCGATGGGTGATAGCGGATTTGGATTCACCTCGTGTTCCTCGCAAGGCTTGTTCGATTGAGGTTGTGGGTGATCAGAGGGTTCGTGTTTCGAACATTCATGCGAGCAATCGGGATTTGTGGATTGAGGATGACGGTCAGCGATTGCAGATTATGCCGGGAACAACGCTTGAGGAGAGTTTGCCGATTGCAGTGATCTTGCCGGAGGGTTTTCGGCTTGATTTGCACTGGGAGCATGCATTGGATAGCGAGTTGATGGATGTTGAGGTTGGGGTTAGCGGCTTGGAGGAGCGAGTCAATTCCCTGTTAGGATATTCGAGTGGAATGTCCTTCTTGTCGGGGGATCCTACTGGTATTTCGTCGGGGATGACGATGTTTGGGGGGGAGCAGGATGCCAGTTTGTTGTCGGTGATCACGGGGGTGATTTCCGCTTTGCAGGAGCCGATAGAGCTTGCGCATTCTCGCAAGTATTTCATGGAGATCGCCAGGGGGATAATCCGGCAATTGAAAATGGATCGGGTGGAGATTGTCTTTTGGCGGGATGAGGAATGGGTATTTGACAAGGATTATCGATTTTTGCGCAAGGGTTCTGGGCGAGAGCATGCGATTCCATCGCGGCATTTGTTGGATCGAGTTCGAGCGAGCAAGCAGATGGGGATACATCCGGATGAGGCGGATGAGGTACCGTCGGAGAGTCAGTTAGGGGTACAGTTAGCGATAGCGAGTCCGATCTTAGATTTTTCGTCGCCGGATTCACCTTTGATTGGGGTGTTGTATGCGGATCGACCTAGTGGGTCGATCAACGACAGCATAGGGAAAGACGAGTTGCATTTTATCGCTTTATTGACGGCAGCGACTGCGATGCGATTGGGAGGATTGAAGAAGCAGCGGGAGTTGACGACGTATCAGCAATTTTTTTCTCCGAAGGTGGTCGAGAGTTTAGTGGACAGGGGTGAGGAGTTTTTAGATGGTCGGGACACGGAGGTGAGCGTATTGTTTTGCGATTTGCGTGGATTTAGCAAGGCGACTGATACGATGGAAGCGAAGGAGGCGATGCGTTGGCTCAGCGACACGCTCAGCGAGTTATCGCAGAGGGTTTTAGAGGCGGATGGGGTCTTGGTGGATTATGTGGGGGATGAGTTATTTGCGATGTGGGGGGCACCGGAGACGACACCTTCGCATGCGTTTTCGGCGGCGACGACTGCTTTGACGATGTTGGGGTTGCGGAAGGTGCTCAATGAGCGTTATTCGGGCAAGATCAAGTTCGGGATTGATTTTGGCATTGGTTTATGTACGGGGATGGCGCGGGTAGGCAATACGGGATCGAAACAGAAGTTCAAGTATGGTCCGATGGGTCGGACGGTGAATTTGGGGAGTCGAATTCAGGGGTTGACCAAGCAGTGGAAGGTCTCGGCGCTCATGTCGCGCAGTACGGCGGAGTGTTTGCCGCATGACATGCCCAAGCGTCGATTGTGTACGGCGCAGGTTGTGGGTCTTGAGGGCACGGTGGATTTGTATCAATTGATGACAGAAGACGAGGCAGACGAAGATTTGGTGCGGCGTTACGAGGAGGGGTTGCAGTTGTTTGAGCGAGGGAAGGATTTTCGAGAGACTGCGAGGGTTTTTGGGGAGTTGGTACAGAAGTATCCGTTGGATGGTCCGTCGTTGAACATGTTGGTTCGTGCTGTGAATGAACTGGTTCATCCGTCGGAAGTTTTCAATCCTGTATGGAAGGCGACGACAAAGTAGGGGAATGTTTCGTGTGGACTGTATCGGGTAATCGATAAAACCTAGAAAATTTGACATAAGAAGGACGACAAACTACAACAGGAGACTACTGTGTAGGGCTTTCTAATAGAGATTCAGCGTTGAGATTCTGCGTTGAGAATCAGCGTCGCGACTTCGGGGATATTGCCGTGTTACTGGTCCGAAAAATGCGACTTCATCTTGGTCCTCTGGTGCTTGCAAGTGCTTTGGTTTTATTGGGTGCGGCTTGGCAGTTCTGGTTTGAGCCTTCGCGGGATGATGGGTTTGGCGGTGGTGTCACGGGCAGTTCGGTCGCGGGGTTAGTGACAGGGAGTATTGCGGCGGGGATTTTGTTTTTCGAAATGTTGTTGTGGCCGCGGAAGC
>JBIJCS010000057.1:0-13848 GCA_044344575.1 Pirellula sp.
CGTATCATTTGTGGTTGGGGTTGGCTTGTGGACCTTTGGCGTTGATTCATTCTGGATTGCGATTTGGTGGGCAGTTTACATCGATTTTGATGTGGCTTTTGTTCTTTGTGTTGGCAAGTGGTGTGTTTGGTTGGGTGATGCAAGTGGTTTTGCCACGTTGGATGTTGGGGAGTTTACCGCAGGAGACGATTGCTAGTCAGATCGATGATGTATCGTTTTTGAGTGCGTTGGAGAATCGTCAGATGTTGACGGTGGTGTTGGGGTCGAGGCCTGAGCAGGTGAGGTCATTGGCGGAATTGCAGGAGGGTATAGGGGTGCTCAAGCGGGGTGGGTCTCTATGGGAGGGGGAAGTTGGGAAGCAGATTATTGTTGGTGCGGTTCAGAGGCGTGATCCGCAGCGAGGGTCGTTAAAGGAGTTGGGAGTAAGCGAGAGCACAGCGGCGGATCGGATGGTGATATGGAAGCAGTATGCAGAGGTGATTGAGCCGTTTTTGCTTCGAGGGGTCAAGGTTCCAGGGGTTGTGGAGGTGAAGGTTTCGCCTTTGAGGACGCTTCAGCGGTCCAAGGGTTGGTTTGCGAGTTTGCGTGAAGCATGTTCATCGGGAGCTGACGGGGTGATCGATCGTTTGGAGTCGTCTGTGACGCAGCGGTTGGAGTTTGATGCGCAAAAGCTAGCGCATGCTTGGTTGCATCGCTGGATCGCGTTTCATGCAGGGGTTAGTGTGATGTTAACCGCGTTATTGATCGTTCATATCATTCAATCCTTGAGATACATTTAGTCGATCGGATGGCGAGGCAATGAGATGGCGATAACAGGTAAGCAACGCGCATCGCGCATCGATCGACGTTATACCGCCGCAGTGGATCGTTCGATTCACTGGAAACGGTGGTTTGGCGTATTCGGATTGTTGGCAGGTTTACTGTATGGCGGTTGGGTTTTACTAAGTTTGGGTGCACAGAAGCAGCTCAGCACTGGTGACTTATCCAAAGCGCATTTTGCGTGGAACGAGACAGGTTGTGACGAATGTCATGTTGCTTTGGCACCGATTCGCGAGACCAGTTTTGGTCGGACCGAATCGGTAATTGCTTTGAACAATGAGAAGTGTAGTTCTTGTCATCGCATGTCCGATCATTATGCGGAGAGAACCAAGCCTGAGGTATTGAAGTTGCAGTCCTGTGTTCAGTGTCATCATGAGCATCTTGGGTTTCATCACAATTTGTTGGATATTGCGGATCGAAGTTGCGTGGGATGTCACGCGGATTTGGCGTCTTCGTTGAAGGATGGTGGTCGGGCGGTTGCAAATGTTGCGAGTTTTGATACCCATCCGGCGTTTCGACCTATCGAGCAGCGTGAAGATCCTGGGACGATTTCTTTTAGTCATCTACAGCACATGTTGCCGGGGCAACCGAAGAAGGAGGGAGGTGCAGATGCGATGACTTGGGAGGGAGTACTGGAGTGGTCGAATCGCTATGCGCTCAAGCGGCCGGAGGGAGCGTTAGGATTGATACAGCTCCGGTGCAGTGATTGTCATGAGCCCGATGCGCCATTGGCTTACGGAGAGTTGTCGGAAGAGTTGATGATTCCGAACGCTGAAAAGCTCAGTGGAGCAAAGCCGAATGGGGCAAAGAAAAGTTCGAGCAGTCATCGGTTGTACAAAGGGGTTCAATTTGAGAGGCATTGCGAGGTATGCCACAAGACTCCTGTACCGCATGGAGTGGACATGCCCAGGGCGTTGCAAGCTGAGGAAGCTCGTGTAGGGCGTGAATTGGTTGAGGGGAGTCGCGTAAACTTTGGTGCCACGGAGGTGACTTCGGAGGTCTTGCGGGAATATGTAGAGAAGGTTCAAGCGAACAGTGTTGGCGAGTCTTTTTCGGACTTGATGAAGCGAGACATTGAGCAGGTGCGTCGAGGGATGTTTGAATCGTTCGGATGCAAGAAGTGTCATCAACTGCAGGGGTGGGATGAAAGTGTAAGACTTGAGGAGAAGCAGCGAGATCCTTGGTATAGGGAGATCGTTCGTCCGAGTGGTATTCCTCAGCAGTGGCTAGCGGATGCGAGTTTTACGCATGGGGCGCATATGGATGTGCAGTGTCAGGTCTGTCATAAGTTGTCGGGTGACTCGAAACGAGTGATGATCGAGGGGGTACAAGGGTGTCGCGAGTGTCATGTAAGCGATGTACAAGAGCGAGAGTTCAAGGGGCGGAGCAACGATCATGTGGCGACGGCGAACTGTATGGACTGTCATCGTTACCATCACTCCCCCCCTGCCCTGCCCTCCTCTACCGTCAACGGCTTGTCCAAACTCGTAGATGGGTTGAAGCCATGAGAGTCGGGTTTTGGTTGAAGCCATGGAATAGTTTGGTGCTCAGTGGTCTTTGGGTACTGGTCGGCGCGCCATGTTTTTCGCAGGTGGAGGAGGATTTTGATCGTACAAAAATAGTGTCTCATGCATTTTTTGTGCGTCAGGATTGCAACGCATCGAATTGTCACGGACGTGAGGGTATCGAGGAAGAGGTTTGGAAAAGTTCAGGAGACGTGTGGCTTAAGCGGGATCCCCATGCGAGTGCGTATGTGGGGTTGTCGAGTGCAGAATCCTTGCGGATGGTTCAGAGGTTGTGGCCACAGGGGGAAGCGTTACCTGAGACGACGAAGTCGGAGGGATACGTAGAGTTTCTGGAGTCTCGGTGTGTGGCTTGTCACGCAAGTGAGCTAGCACCGCGAACTCAGCGTGTCTTCGGGGTAGATTGTCAGAGTTGTCATGGGTCGGCGGGTGTTTGGGGGGACGGGCATTATTCACCGCAATGGAGGGGGATGGGGGCCAAGCGATTTGCGGATTCGACTGCGCGTGGGCGAGTGAACACGGGAGATCTTTGGCAGTTAGTGGAGGTGTGTGCGGCTTGTCATGTTGGTCAGTTGGGGCGCGATGCTGAGTTTAGGTTTGAGGATGGGGAGGAGATTCCTTTTGGGGATCGAGAGGTGACGCATACGTTGATGGCGGCGGGTCATCCACCGACGTACTTTGAGTTTAGTCATGCGATGCAGAGGTATCCGAGGCATTGGGACACGGCAGGGGTATCGGGTGAGAAAGAGGGAGATGCAGAGATCGAGCTTTGGCGGATTGGGCAGTTGGTAACAGCGAGGCAGCGCGTGCGCTTGCTTCAGGGGCGGGTGCAGCGGGGTGCCGATTGGGAATTGACGGAGTATCGATGCAGTAGTTGCCATCATGAGGTCGGTGGGCAGGTAGCGGAGCGCGATCCGCATGGATTGGGGCATGTGCCTTGGGATGGTTGGTATATGGAGCAGGTGGAGTTAGCGTTATTGCTTAGCGATATCCGATCGAAAGATTCTAACGTTGAGGTCGGCAAGACTGGATTGAGTGATGGAAGTGGTGATTCCGATTCAATCGTCAGAGAGTGGAGTGAGGCGTTGCAGCGATTGCGTCTATTGATGGAGGTGCCGAATGCGATGCGGATGGAGGATTCGCGTCGGAGGATTGCACAGGAGTGCGAGGGGATGTTAGAGATTTTGGATCCATTGATTGAATCGCGGGTTGGAATCAAGTTGCCATTGGATTGGGCTCAGGTTGATCGAAAGTTGTTTCAGTCGGAGCGTTTTAAGAGTTGGGAGTCTGGCGTGCAGTGGCAACGAGCGGCTGGGGTGATTGCGAGGCGGCGCGGCATTCAAGAGGCGTTTAAGGCGGAGGGTGTATACGAGCCTTCTTGGGGTTTACCACGGGGCACATGGCGGCGTGGGGACCGGATGAATTACAGTGGATCTCGGGAATATCCAAGAGACATTACCGAGTGGGTTGAGCAGATAGCAGAAACGATGAAGCGGAAACCATGAGCTCATTAGTTGAACGGCAGGTAGGAACGCGCATTGCGAAGATGTTGCAAGAGGTGCAGCATCGGCAGGGATATGTTGCGGAGGTGGATATCCAGCGGATTGCGGGTCAGGTGGGAGAGCCTGTGCGAGTGATTCAGGACGTTGTGAGTTTTTTTCCGCATTATCGTCGGACACCACCGGCTCGGTGTAGGGTAGCGATTTGTCGGGACATGAGTTGTCGTTTGCGTGGGTCGCAGGGGATTGCAAGTTCGTTGAAGGGATTGGCGGATCAGGTTGGTAGTTCGGAATTGAGTGTGCATGAGGCATCTTGTTTGGGGAGATGTGACCGAGCGCCAGCGATGTTGATCGAAGGGCAAGGAGATGGGCAGCAGTTGGTGGTTGGGCGGGCTGCGGAAGTGTACAGGGAGATTGTTTCGAAGGTGTTGTCTGGCGAGGCGGTGGAGGTCGACAGCGATTTGCGGGTTGCGGAGCAGACGGTAGCGCGATCGCAGATCGACTGTTATAGGCCGAGTGGAGATTGGCCAGGGGTCAGTGAGCGTTATGCTGCGGTGCGGGGGTTCTTGTTCGATCCGAGTACGGAGCGAGTGATACAGTCATTGAGGACAGCAGGGTTATTGGGGATGGGGGGTGCTGGTGCGCCGGCTTATTCGAAGTGGGATGAAGCGAGGTTAGCACCTGGTGAGACGAAGTATGTGGTGTGCAATGCTGACGAGAGTGAGCCGGGAACGTTTAAGGATCGGGATCTTTTGTTAGCTGCACCTCATTTAGTGATTGAGGGGATGATATTGGCCGCGTTTGTCAGTGGTGCGCGGCAGGGATACATCTACATACGGCATGAGTATGAAGAGCAGATTGAGAGGTTGGAGGAGGCGATTAGGGAGGCGGGGCGGTTGGGTGCGTTAGGGAAGAACATTTTTCAGAGTGGAAGGAGTTTTGAGTTAGAGGTTTTCGTTAGTCCTGGTGGATATGTTTGTGGGGAGCAGACGGCATTGATTGAGGCGTTGGAGGGTAAGCGATCGGAGCCGAGGAATCGGCCACCGGAGTTGCAGACGAATGGTTTGTATGATCAGCCAACGATTCTCAACAATGTTGAAACATTTGCTTGGGTTCCATCGATTTTGTTACGAGAGCCGATTGGTGGGGGGTGGTTTCGGGGAGCGGGCAAGCGTGGAGCGAGGGGACGTCGTTTTTTCAGCATCAGTGGGGACGTGAAGAATCCGGGGGCTTATGAGGTTCCTTGCGGCTTGACTTTGGGAGAGTTGATCGATGATTTTGCGGGTGGGATGCGCGATGGGATTGAGTTGTATGCTGTAGCGTTGAGTGGGCCGTCTGGTGGGTTTTTGCCTGCGATGTTGCCGGAGAAATCTGTACGGTTTCCGAAGAAGCTCGATGCAGAGGGGTTGGAGACGGCGGAACTGAAGTATCCTTGGTTGGTTGGTGTTCCCACGGACATACGAGGATTGCCACTGGATATTGAAGCGTCGCGTGAGATTGGATTCATGTTAGGAGCGGGTATTGTCGTGTATGGGGTAGGGTCGGATCTGTTGGATCAAGCGATTGCGTGTAGTTCTTTTTACCAGCGGGAGTCGTGTGGTAAGTGTGTTCCATGTCGGCTGGGAGCTCGCAAGATTGTCGACATGGCGGTTCGTTATCGGGATGAGGTTCGATCGACAGTCGGAACAGTCAGCGAGGGGCATCGGCAGGAGATTGTTGGTGAGTTGATAGATCAAGCGAACTTGTTATCGCGGATCATGCGGACGACAAGTATTTGTGGATTGGGTCAGGTGGCCAGTGAGCCGTTGCGGACGTATTTGAGATATTTTCATTCGTTGAGATAGGATCATCATGGCGATTGAGCAAGATTCGGATGAGAGCGAGTACATCAGCGCGCGGGAAGAGGCGTTGTTTGCGCGGGACATCGATGGACAGTTGATCCGGGCTGCGGACGCGACGCTTGGGGATTTAGAGAAGGACATCCACCTAACGATCGATGGCCAAGCGGTTGTAGTCAAAAAAGCGATGCCGATGCGAAATTCGCAAGGAGTGGTGGTTGTCAATGAGCGAGGAGAGTTGGTGCCTCGACCGACGACCATTTACGATGCGGTCACGCAGATGTACATAAGGGGCGTGGAGGATGTTCATCCGGTACCGGTCTTGTGTCATCGGGAGCATTTACGGCCTGTGGGGGTATGTCGTGTTTGTTTGGTGGAGATTGAGGAGCGTCGCAAGAGTGGTCGTGTGAAAAAGGACTTGGTTTCGGCCTGCACTTATCACGTGAAAGACGGGATGGTGATAACGACGTTGGCGAGTCGCGAGAATCCCAAGACGGTTGAGACGATTCGCGATTCGGTGGGAGTCATTGTTGAGTTGTTGGCGGCTGAGCATTTGAGCGAGGCAGAGCGAGAGGGGTTGGTCGAGGCGCCGAAGGCATACGAGCCGAATGAATTGAAGAAGTTAGTGCATCGTTTTGTTCCGGACCCGGTTCATTTGAGGTATGCACCGAGTGGTTTGGCTGGGCGGCGAGGTTTGGATACTTCGTCGGAGATCATCGCGGTCAATCATGATGCATGTATTTTATGCCAACGCTGCACTCGGGCTTGTAATGACATCAAGCGAAACGACGTGATGGCGAGGGCTGGGAAGGGTTATCAAGCTAGGATTGCTTTTGATACCGATTTGCCGATGTTGGAGAGTTCCTGTGTATCGTGTGGGGAGTGTGTGATTTCTTGTCCTACCGATGCGCTGCAATTTCGTCCGTTGGTGGTGGAAAAGCAGATTGAGAAGTTATCGGATGACACGGGGTATCGGCGGCAGCAGGAGGGGGTACGATCTGTGTCGATCTTGTCTCCAGAGGAGATGTTAGAGATACCGATATTTGCGGGGATTCCGTACAAGTTTTTGCAATTCAACGGAGGGGCGTGTGTGCGCCGGGTATTGCAACCTGGAGATGTGTTATGTCGTGAGGGGGAGTATGGAGCGACAGCGTTTTTAATACAGAGAGGGAAGTTTGAGATTCAGTTTCGTCGTCGTGGGCGAGTGGAATCCAAGGTGGGAGGAGCGGCGAAGGGTCGATCTTGGGGAGGTTGGTTTTCCAGGGGAAGTGTTGCTGTCCCAACTTTGGCGACGGGGACGGATACCGCGAGTGCTGCGAAAGAGAGCAAGGTATATCGGGGTGCGGAAGATGTGATCTTGGGAGAGATGGCTTGTTTGAATCGTTATCCTCGAACAGCGACGGTGGTAGCGGTAGAGGAGTCGGAGGTGATTGAGATTGGGAGCAACGTGTTGTACATGTTGCAGCGTAACAGTGCGAGCCGTCGTGTTCTCAATGAGGCGTATCGTCGTCATGCATTGAACACGGACTTGGGGCGAATACCGATATGCAAAACCTTAACGGAAGTCGAATTGAAACGTTTAGCCGGTGGTGTGGAGTTGATGAGTGTAGAGCCTGGGCAGCCTATTTTTCGGGAAGGGGAGATTGGAGGAGATCTGTATTTAATCCGATTGGGTTATGTGAAGGTATCCAGGATGCAGGGGATGCGGGATCAGGTGGTCAACTACATAGGTCCAGGGAATCTTGATGGTAGCATCGGGGTATTCGGCGAGGTTGCGGTGTTATCGAAGCTGTACGAAGCGGAGCTTGCCGACGAGTTGAAAGTGTTGGAATATGTGCCGGGGGTGCGCACGTCGAGTTGTACAGCATTGGATCACGTCGAGTTGGTCCGAATTGATGGTGAGTTCATTCGAGAGATTGCCGATAGCAATCCGGAGTTCAAACGCACTTTGATCGAGCGAGCAGAGACGTTGCTCAAGCGGGATGCGAATCGGGTTGCGGTGGAGGACACGATGCGGGCGAACTTTGTAGCGCAAGGGTTATACAATGCGCAAAGTTTGTTGGTTTTGGATTTGGAGTCTTGTACGCGATGTGACGAGTGTTCGAAGGCTTGTGCGGACTCTCATGGAGGTCAGACACGACTGGTTCGAGAGGGATTGCGGTTTGAGAACTTTCTGATTGCCACGAGTTGTCGATCGTGTACGGATCCTTATTGTTTGGTTGGTTGTCCAGTGAATGCGATTTTCCGTGAGGGGGACAAGGAGATAGTGATTGAGGATCACTGCATAGGTTGTGGGCAATGTGCGACGAATTGCCCTTACGGAAATATCACGATGGTGGGGCAAGCGGATGGATATCGGGAGGAGGCAGGGGAGCGGATTCCTGTGATAAGGCAGCGTGCGACGACTTGTGATCAGTGCAAGAGTATTGGTGGGACGCCGCGATGTGTATATTCTTGTCCGCATGATGCGGCGTTTCGGATGACGGGTGAAGAGTTGATTGGGCAGGTAAAACGTTAGGGAAAGGAATTGTTTGGGGGATCATTGGCAGGGTTGCCAAGATTGAAAAGTCGCTACAATGCGCGGGGTACAGCGAGGTGGCTTTTCGGCGTGGCAAGCCAATGAAGGTCGGTTGGGAGGGTGCTTTAGCTGTAGAAATGGGTTGAGTACGCACAGCAAGATTGCAGGAGAGAGAGCATGGCATCAGACGTAGGGGCAGGAAAGCCTTGGGTATCGATTGAAGAAGCGAGGCGTGCACAGTCCGTTGGGCGTCAGGTGCAGGTGCGAGGTTGGGTTCGTACCCGTCGGGACAGCAAGGGTGGGTTTAGTTTTATCGAGGTGAACGACGGTAGTTCGTTTGGTAATTTGCAAGTGATTGCCGATGGTGGGTTGAGCAATTACGAGGCGGACGTTTTGACGTTAACGGTTGGTTCGAGTGTGGTGGTTGAGGGGGAGCTCAAGGCGAGTCAGGGGCAGGGCCAAGCGACTGAATTGTCAGCAAGTTCGTTGCGGGTGATGGGATTGGCGAGTGCGACCGATTATCCGTTGCAGAAAAAGCAGCATACATTTGAGAAGTTAAGGGAGTGGGCGCATTTGCGTCCGAGGACCAATACGTTCGGAGCGGTGACACGGGTGCGGGATCGCATCAGTTTTGCGACGCATGAGTTCTTTCATCAAGAGGGGTTCGTATTGGTTCATACGCCGTTGATCACTGCGAGTGACTGCGAGGGTGCTGGGCAGATGTTTCGAGTCACGACATTGCCTTTGGATCAGTTACCGATGGTTCAAGGCAAGGTAGACACGAGCAAAGATTTTTTTGGAAAGTCGGCTTATTTGACCGTCAGTGGTCAATTGGAAGGAGAAGCTTACGCTTGTGCGTTGGGGAAGATATACACGTTTGGTCCGACGTTTCGCGCAGAGAATTCCAATACATCGAGGCACTTGTCCGAGTTTTGGATGATTGAGCCCGAGGCAGCTTTTTATGAGTTATCGGACAACATGGGGTTGGCGGAGCGTTATTTGAAATTCATGTTGCGCGAGACGTTAGAGCATTGTGCAGAGGACATGGATTTCTTTGAGAAGCGGATTCAGCCTGGCTTGTTGCCTGCGTTGCAATTGGTTTTAGATAAGCCGTTTGTGCACATGTCGTATACTGAGGCGGTTGAAGTGTTGACGAAGAGTGGGGAGAAGTTCGAGTATCCGGTCAGTTGGGGGGCCGATTTGCAGTCGGAGCATGAGCGTTATTTGACGGAGAAGCACGTTCAGGGACCGGTGATTTTGTACAATTACCCGAAGGAGATTAAGTCTTTCTATATGCGGCTTAATGATGACGGCAAGACGGTAGCTGCGATGGACGTATTGGTTCCTGGGGTTGGAGAGATCATTGGTGGATCGCAGCGTGAGGAGCGACTCGATGTCTTAGTTTCTCGGATGGAGGGTGCTGGTTTGCGAGCTGAAGATTATTGGTGGTATCTGGATCTTCGTCGGTTTGGAACAGTGCCTCATGCTGGATTTGGCTTGGGGTTAGAGCGGATGGTTCAGTATACGACCGGGATGACAAATATTCGCGACGTGATCCCATTCCCAAGAACTCCAGGTAATTGCGAGTTCTAATCGCTTAAGGAGTTTGAATCGGACTAATCCGAATAACCCGATTGAACGGACTTGTTTGCGAAACGCTTGAGGGGCAACTGGAAAACTTCGCTGGCTGATTGAAGGTTCCCTGGACGATGAATGCAAGGCCATGGCGATTCTTAGCAAGCGGAGTTTATTGATCATCGGATTGATTGGGGGGCTAGTTTATGCTTCCCAATACTACTCGATACGGGGGCTAGACGCGTTGCGCCTTGAGCCGAAGGGCCGTCAGGTGGGTCAATCGGAGGAAGGCGTTGGGATAAGCGAGCGGGTGCGTGGTTGGGTGGATCCCAAGGATTGGTTTCCGATATCGCATGAGGGTAGTAGGACCGTCGGCAAGGTGCAGGTGGAAGGAAGTGGAGATTTGGTACCTGGGGCACCTGTGACACCTACATTGCGGGTTGCGACGTTTGATTTGCAGAGCTATGACGAGGAGAAGAGTGCGAAGTTAGCTGTGCAGGAGGTGATTGCGAGGATTGTTCGCAATTTCGACGTGGTGGCTTTGCAGGGGATCACGTCTCGTCAGCGGGATGTGTTGCCGAAGTTGGTCGATCGGATCAATCAGTCGGGGGGTGCTTACGATTATATGGTTGGGCCGAGGGTAGGTCCTTTGCATCAGGCGATGCATTTAGCGTTTGTTTATGATACGCGTCGGGTGGAGACGGATCGTTATCAGTTGTACACGGTAGAGGATCCTGGTGATTTATTAGATTTTGATCCGTTGGTAGGTTGGTTTCGTGCGAGGATAGTACCAGCGGAGCGAGCGATCACCTTTTCGTTGGTCAATATGCATTTGTCGCCGAATCGGTTGGAGCAAGAGCTCGCGGTGTTACCTGGGTTGATCGATAGTATTCAGCGGGATGGTCGGGGGGAAGATGATATTTTGCTCGTGGGGGGCTTTGGCTGTTCCGATAAGCGGCTGGAGGTTTTGCGAGGGATGAAGTGGATCTTTGCGATCGAGAACATGGCGACGACGATACGCGGGGATGAGATGTTAGATCACATTGTGTTTCCGCCACAGACGGGTGATGAGTTTACGGGGAGATCGGGAGCGATTGATTTTTTGCGCAAGTTCAACCTGAGTTTGGAGCAAGCGGGTCAGGTCAGTGAACATTTGCCGGTATGGAGCGAGTTTTTTGCGGAAGAGGGTGGTTACCCGGGGTATCGGTAGACCTGCGTAGAGTGCATCTGGAGAGTGTGTGGAGTAACGCAGGTGCTTGTAGATTGATTGGTAGTGAACAGGGTGATTATTTGCGTTTGAGGATGTAGACCACATCTTCGGTTGTTTCATCGATTTCGATCGGTTCCTCGATATCGTAGCTGAAATCGTAAGCGGTTTCGATTTCCCATTCGGGTACTTTTTTGATCATGGTTGCGAATTGTTTGTAGGTGTAGCTGCGCAAGACGAGGCAGTCATCGATTCGCATGGATCCGGTTGGTTTATGGACATCGAAGCGAAGGTTAAAGCGTTCGATACGGGTTTTGGTGTCTTTATCTCGTGGCCACATCGAGGTGTTGACTTGGAGATGACCGCGGCGTGCGACCCATTGTTCCTCGTCGGTGGTTGGGCCGACGAGGGGAGTGAGGTGAAATCCGAGGGCGTAGATTCCGCCGGGTCGGATTGCGGCAGCCATTGCGCGGAAATGTGCGAGGGTGGCTTTTTCGGTCAGTAGGTGTCGGAACGAGTTGATGGTGTTGAAGGCCGCGTCGTAAGGTTTTTTGACAGTGAAGTCACACATGTCAGCGACAAATGCGGTTTCTTTTAGGCCGTGTTTTGTGAGTCGTTTGTTGCAGAATGAGATGGCTTTTTCGTTGAGATCCAGCCCGTCGCATTGGTATCCGGCTTTGAGCATTCGATAAAGGAGTCGACCTGTACCGCAGGCGGGTTCAAGGAGTCGTTTGCATTTGCCTTTGACGTGTTTATCGAATGCGGCGGTAAGGAATTTGTATTCAGCGACCCAGTCGCTAGCGAAGATCAGATCGTAGTAGACTGGATAGTCGTAAATACTCTCGTGGACGGTTTCCATGATTCGCGATATCGTACTCTAGGGTGGGATGTGGGCTGAACTTTGGAGTTGTAAGGATACATAAAACACATGCGGTGGGAGTCTTGGATGGCGAGTGTACAGATTTTTTTCGTATAAATTCTTGGTAGAACTGGTTCGGGTTGGTTGGGGGGAGAGGGGATTTACGATGGAGTTGGGAGTCGTGGGGCAGGTGCGGCGTTATTCGGTAACGCATGTGACGGACTACGTGTATTCGACGGAGAGTTCGTTGTGCCATAACCAGCTCCATTTACGGCCACGGGAGTTGGCTTATCAGCGGACGGTGCATGCTCAGGTGGAGATAACCCCGCCGCCGGATTATCGTGTCGGCGGGGTGGATGCTTTCGGGAATCCAGTGGAGTTTTTTAGTATTGAGCGGGTGCATGCGTCGATGCGAGTGGTGTCAAAATGTGAGGTGGAGCGAACTGGCTTGGAGGTTCCGAAGTTAGCGGGTGTGAGTCTTCGCGCGTTGCGAGCTTGGATGATGGATCATCGGGATGTGGAGGTGAGCGAGGCGACTTATCCGTCTCGATATTGCGTACCGCATGAGGACTTTGAACGATTCGTTGCGCCGGTGTGGGATGAAGATGCTGATGCGCTGCGGGTGGTATTGGCGTTGAATCAGAGGATCCGAGAGGAGTTTCGTTACAAGCCAGCATCGACGCATGTTGGAACGCCACCGAGGGTGAGTTTAGAGAAGCGTGAGGGGGTGTGTCAGGATTTCGCGCATGTGATGATTTCGTGTTTTCGCACGATGGGGATTGCGGCTCGGTATGTCAGTGGTTACTTGTTGACTCAGCCTCCGCCGGGCAAGCCACGGTTGGTGGGGGCTGATGCGTCGCATGCATGGGTTAGTGTGTATTTAGGTCCGTTGGGCTGGATTGACGTTGATCCGACGAATGGGGTGATACCTGCTTTGGATCACATTACGATTGGATGGGGGCGTGATTATGCGGATGTTGCGCCGATACAGGGGGTGTTTGTAGGAGGTGGGTTTACTGCGTTGCAGGTTGCGGTGGATGTGTTGCCGATTGAGGTAGGGTCGTAGCGTTTCGACGGTGAATTGGTTAGTTAGACTCGAGCAGTGCTCGGGGAAAATTAAATCGCTAGCATTAGTTAATGTGTGGGTTTTAGGTTGTATTTGGTGGTTCTAGTTATCGTACTGATCTTGCTTTGGGGGGCTAGAAAAGGGGAAACTCCGGGTCGGTGCGCGGGGTTCTCGAGGGGGCTACCGTGGCGTGGATGGGGTGGGACCGAGCGTCGCGCGATCATGGAGGATCGGACGGTATGCAGAACGAAATTTGGGTGCGTAGCAGATTGGTGTGGATGTACTTGGTTGTGGCGTTAGGGATGGTTTTTGGGGGAGTTGTTTATGGTCAGGGAGTTGGTAGTGGAGTTGCAACTCAGGTTGGAGATTGTTTAGCGATATGTTTTTTGGATGGTAGGGATGGTGTAAGTCGTGAGATGGAGGGGGTGATTGAGGAGGCGGTATTGCGTGGTTGGGTGGTTCGTCGTGTGGATATGCGGGTTGAGCCGCACGTGGTGCAACGTTGGCGGGTGCATTCGTCGCCGACAACATTGTTGGTGCGGGGTGGGCGAGAAGTGGATCGCATATTAGGGGGAGTGAGTTTGCAGGAGTTTACGCAGCGAATGTTGCGAGCTTCTGCGGCGGATTCGTTGCGACCAGCGCGAGAAGTGGTGGGAATGGTTCGGCATCAATCGGCAGCGCACGAAATAGAGCGAGGGGAGCGAGGGATTGATGGCTTGGTACCGATGGTGCCGATTGGCAGCATGGCACCGGTGGGTAGAGTGGCGGGAGAGGATTCGAGGGCATCTGCGCAGCGGGCAACGGTGCGTATTATTGTCGATGAGCCGTCACATCAGGCGGTTGGTTCGGGGACGATTATCGATGTGCAGCAGGGAGAGGCGTTGGTGATCACCTGTGGTCATTTGTTTCGAGATATGCAGCCGAACAGTCCTATATCGGTGGAG
>JBIJCS010000296.1:0-6360 GCA_044344575.1 Pirellula sp.
AATCAAACGTGTGAATCCCACCCACAATCTCGATTTCCTTCTCACGATGCACGACCTCAATCCGAGTACAGTTCCTCCCCGCAACCTGAATATCCTCCTGTATCATCACTTCACAACCTGCAACCATCCGGTCTCGCTCGCCACGTTCCAATAATTTCTCGAGCAGTTTTTCGATTCCTATATCACTGATCGGATAACGGTTCCCCATCATGGCCAATCGACTCGTAGGAGCCAACTCCACGGTCGTCACATTAAGAAACCCCGCTTCGTGTACTCGCATCAAATTCTCATTTAACCCCTGCGACCATATCACCTCGCGACCCGCTTGCCCCTTCGGTTCGAGAAACTTCAAGTAAACATCCACCGGCCGAGTCGAACTGTCTCCCGATGCCTCCCTGTATCGCAACTTTAATGCCATCCGAACAACCCCTGACAACTGCTTGCCGATCCGCTCCTGCTTAACCACCGTCGCGCGATAATCCCGATGCTCCCGACGATGAAACGCCAACGACTCGCGCGCTCGCTGCAAAACAACATCCAACGGATGCTCACTCAGTCTTGGCTCGCCCCCGCGATGCGGCAATGCTTCTGTCAAATCCTCCTTCGAACCGGTTAGCCAGCGAAACGTTAGCCCCCCCAGTACCCCTCCGAGTAACACGACGAGAAAAACGCAACAGACAATCCAAACAATCCATCCAGCGAACGTACTCTTCACGCATTACCTCCTTGATCCTATGACCTGAATAAACTCCGCCAAAATCCATCAATCGTGCAACCCAAACTCGGATCCCTTTTCTAACCAAGCCAGGACATCGTCCCGCTGAATCAATTTTGCGAGCTCAAAACCCGCCGTCGACAGCGAAAAATCGCGATGCAAATGGTGCATCACCAATCCTAATGCACAAAGCTGCCGAAATCCTTCCAGAAAACGGACCGTAACCTCCGGCTCGTTCGGATCCCGAAATGCAATAGTCTGCGTCTCGTCGATCTCAACATATACCGCTAACATCCGCGCCGCAGGATCAAAAGCCGTATTGACCCCTCGCACCTCGATCACCCCTCTTCCACGCGCCGCAACTAAAATCGCCTTTGCTTCGGGCATCATTCCCTCCACTGAGGTGGGCTTAGCGGCAACCCCATCCACCATGGCTTGACTGCACAACTGAGCAAGTGCAACGAGCACCGGCGCTCCGGCACCCAAAGCCTCCCAGCTACCTGCCAAGTAATGATCTACCGGCGAGAGCTTGGTCACCGGTGTTTTAGGCATCCTGTATTCCTCATCCATAGCATTCAACTCATTACTTTCCGTTTGATCGATCTAGCTCCACGACTCGATTAAAGCCCAGTATTGCAGCCCAGTATCGTAACTGTAGTCCAGTATCTTAACGCATCGATAGCTCCTCGAGCTCGTTCGCCAACAGGAGAAATCAATCTGTTGGAATCCACAATTCGAGGCGACCGATTCAGAATTCGCATTGTAGAACGGATAGATTTTCCGATAATCCTTCCGGGTCTGCTGACGTTCCCAACGTCGCGATTCCCAACGGTTTTCCTACACGCTTTTATTCTCGCACCTACCTTTTTCATCTTCATTTGGAGTGCCCACTCATGGCCTTGGTTCCTCTCCGTAAAGTTCTTGATCATGCCGCAGAAAACAACTACGGCGTCGCTGCCTTCAATGTCAACAATATGGAGCAGATCCAGTCGATCATGGAAGCAGCCAAAGAAACCAACTCCCCTGTGATCATTCAAGCATCACGCGGTGCTCGGGCTTACTCCCAAGACGCTTACCTGAGACACTTGATGCTCGCCGCCGTGGAACTCTATCCAAACATCCCGGTCGTCATGCACCAAGACCACGGCAACTCTCCCGAGACCTGCCTCTCTGCAATCGAAAACGGATTCACCTCCGTCATGATGGATGGATCACTCAAGGAAGATGGCAAGTCCCCAGCACCCTACGAATACAACGTTGAAGTCACCCGCAAAGTTGTTCAACTTGCACACGCTCGCGGTGTGAGCGTCGAAGGAGAACTCGGTTGCCTCGGATCCCTAGAATCAGGTTCCGGAGAAGCCGAAGACGGACATGGCGCCGAAGGTGTACTGAGCCACGATCAACTTCTAACCGATCCCGAAGAAGCAAAACGCTTCGTCGAAGAAACCGGTGTCGATGCCCTCGCAGTCGCAATCGGTACCAGCCACGGTGCATACAAATTCACCCGCAAGCCTGACGGCGAAGTCCTCGCGATGACTCGGATCGAAGAAATCCATCGACAAATCCCAAATACCCACCTCGTGATGCACGGTAGTAGCTCTGTCCCACAAGAGCTACAAGACATCATCAACCAATTCGGTGGAAAGATGAAACAAACATGGGGAGTTCCCGTCGAAGAAATCCAACGCGGTATCAAGAGTGGCGTCCGTAAAATCAATGTCGATACCGATTGCCGTATGGCGATCACCGGCGCCATCCGAAAAGTCTTGATGGAATCCCCAGAGAAGTTCGATCCACGCGACTACCTCAAGCCTGCGCGTACCGCAATGAAAGACGTTTGCGTCGCTCGAATGGTCGCCTTCGGTCAAGCAGGACATGCCGACAAGATCAAGTAATCTAGATGAAGTAATGCCTGAATCGTACCGATTCTCGCTTTTCTTCCAGTCACGGATCCCGTATAGTTCCCTCGTGCGGATTGGAAAAATCCGCACACTTGCCTCCGACCGTTTTTCCGGCTGAGGGACCATAATTATGCGTTGGCCCAAATCGTTTCGGCGAGTGCAGTAGCACGCTTGATTTGCGCCAGTCTCGCAGCGGCTCCGTGTCGTGCCGCAAACGGTCGGAGGATTTTCTTTCAGCGAACCTTGCCGCCACAACAGCTCTCTATCCAGGCAAGTCATAGCCAAGCATGCTATCGATGCTAAGGCAATTCCTACCTACAACTCAAATTTGGAAACGCTGGCAACGATTCGATTGCACCCACAGCGAATCAAATGCGGTAGGATACCATGACACTACGCGCTGCATCCCATTCCAGTCCATAACAGGATTCCTCCACAATGCTTCTAACCATCGACGCCCTTGGAGAGATCGCTCCGTCCCTTAGCTACCTTCTGCACAAACATCCCGACAAAGTCCAGTCGTTCCCCCTAAGCTTCGGGAACGCTCACGTCTACTATCCGCTCGTCGAACCAGATCGCACGCGGGCATGCTTGCTCCTCGACGTCGACCCCGTCGGAATGGTCCGCGGTGCCTACCGCGAATCGGACTTCATGCTCGGACACTACGTCAACGACCGACCATTCATCGCCTCATCCTTCATGAGCGTCGCGATCGCACAAGTCTTCTCGGCGGCATTGGCCGGACGATGCAAAGATCACCCAACACTCCCCGATCAAATCGGGACTTGGCAAGTCCAACTCGATACCCTGGCAGTCCGATGCGACCCCGTATGGCTACACCATATCTTCGAACCACTCGGTTACCAAATCCAAACAGAACAAGTTCCTCTCGATGAGGCTTTTCCCCAATGGGGACAAAGCCCCTACACGAAACTTACTCTTGTGAAAAAAGGAACGCTCCGCGAGCTGCTTGCGCATCTGTACGTTCTCATTCCCGTCTTCGACAACGCCAAACATTACTTCGTCGGAAACGATGAACTCGACAAACTCCTAAAACAAGGTCAAGGGTGGCTCGCGACTCACCCTCATAAAGATTGGGTAATCCAAAGATACCTCCGCCGAGATTCCAACCTCGTCCGAAGTGCACTTGAACGATTGAACCTCCATGAAGGATTCAGCCCAGAAGACGAAGAATACACGACCGATTCCGGCACAACCTCCACTCCAGGAGATCCAAAACCCCTATCTCCACACAAAGCCGATGAACCGACCCTCAACTCACAGCGCTACGATGCAGTCCTAACTCAACTCTTAAAGTGCGGTGCCCGCTCCGTACTCGATCTCGGATGCGGTGAAGGGAAATTCTTAAAACGACTCTTCGCTGAACCACACTTCCATCGCATCGTCGGTATGGATGTCTCCATCCGCGCACTTGAAATCGCTAGCCGCAGATTCCGCATGAACGATTGGAGCGAAAGCCGAAAAGAGCGTCTCCAACTCCTACACGGATCGCTCATCTACAAGGATAAACGACTCAACGGATTCGATGCCGCAGCAGTCGTAGAAGTCATCGAACATCTTGAACCCAACCGCTTGAATGCACTCGAACAAGTCCTCTTTCTCCAAGCGCGCCCTATGCACGTGATCGTCACTACTCCAAACCAAGAATACAACAGTGTCTGGGAATCGCTCCAACACGGCCAATTCCGTCACGCAGACCACCGCTTCGAATGGACCCGTGATCAATTCCAAGAATGGGGAAATCGTATCGCAACAACTTGCAATTACTCTGTTGAGTTTCTCGGAATTGGCCCCGAAGACAACACACGCGGTACCCCCACCCAAATGGCCGTCTTCCACCGAAACTAGTACGCCGAATCATGTCTGAAATCACGTCGCATCACCCAGCAACCCCATTATTTCAAGTCGGCACCCAAGTCGTCGTACTACATGCCATACGCGGCAAAGGCTCCCGTAGCCTCTTTCCACCCGGCGCAGTCGGAATGGTCGCACGAACTCCGTCACTCGACGCACCAAAGTACCTCGTCCGATTTATGGACGGCACCGAAGAATCTATCGATGGTAGGGAACTAATCGCACTAGCGAACTATCGGAATCCAACCTCCGATGAACTTGCTCAAGAAAAAGAACAAGCTCGATTCTATGATCGAATCATCTACCAATGCATCATCGGTTCGCAAGCCTACGGACTATCCAACGACTCCTCCGATGTCGATCGCCGAGGAATCTATTTGCCCCGCGCTACCGACCAATGGTCCCTCTTCGGTGTTCCAGAGCAAATCGAAAATGAATCGACTCAAGAAGCCTACTGGGAATACCAAAAGTTCCTCATCCTCGCGTTGAAAGCGAACCCCAACGCGCTGGAATGCCTCTACTCTCCACTTGTAGAAAAAATCGATCCAGCCGCCGAACCGCTACTCGCCAATCGTCAAATCTTTCTGTCTCAACTCGTCTACCAAACCTACAGTGGCTACGTCGCATCCCAGTTCAAAAAGATTCAGTCGGACATGCGCCACCGAGGGGAAATTAAGTGGAAACATGCAATGCACCTGATTCGACTATTGCTCTCAGGTATCGATATCCTTCGCCATCATAAAGTTTCCGTAGACGTAGCAGAACATCGAGACGAACTCCTGGCAATTCGAAGGGGGGAACGCTCCTTAGAGCAAATCGATGCCACCCGACTAAAACTGCACAAAGCCTTTGATCTCGCACAATCCCAAACCACGCTTCCGGTTCGGCCAGACTACGAAAAGGCCAACGAATTGCTCATCGAAGCGAGAAAGCTTGCCTGCACCCAATGAAAACCCAATCCTCTCAACCAATCACACAATTGCATCAAGTCGCCGCGCAAGTCCGCGAGCATCCCTATCCTCTGCTCTTTGCAACAGTCAGCGGAGCGCATCTCTACGGGTTTCCCTCCCCCAACTCAGATGTAGACTTGCGCGGAGTCCACTGCTTACCTCTAGAACTGTTGCTCGGACTTCAAGAACAAGATAACACCGTCGAGAAATCCGCTGTTCGCGATGGACTGGAAATCGACTTGGTAACTCACGACGCAAAAAAGTTCTTTGGTTTACTCTTGAAACGAAATGGATACGTTCTGGAACAACTGCTCTCCCCTCTAGTTGTTTTTGAAACTCCTTACTTCGCAGAACTCAAAAGCTTAGCCGCTGGCTGCATTACGCGACATCATGCGCACCACTATTTAGGTTTCGCGCAGACGCAGTGGAAACTATTTCAAAAAGAAGTTCCGCCGCGAGTCAAACCCCTCTTATACGTCTATAGAGTCCTGAAAACAGGCATCCATTTGATGCAATCAGGCGAATTGAACGCCAATCTCGATGAACTCAATGAACTCGCCCCACAGTCCTTTATCACAGATTTGATCGAAACAAAGTGCAACGGCTCGGAACACGAAACCATCGATGCGAACTCCATTGCATTCCACTCAAAACAATTTGAAGGCTTAGTCGAAGAACTTCAAAACGCCTACGAACAATCCTCCCTTCCCGACACACCAACAAGCGCTAAAGCACTAAACGACCTTTTGTTGAGGATCCGAAAAAATGCACCTTGAAATCCCTGAATTCGCGTTGGTGTTACTGGTGGGCCCCAGCGGTTCCGGCAAAAGCACGTTCGCGAAAAAACACTTTCATGAACACGAAACTATCTCCTCCGATCGTTGTCGAGGAATGGTCTCCAATGATGAAAATAACCAAG
>JBIJCS010000297.1:0-6352 GCA_044344575.1 Pirellula sp.
TTCGCTAATCCCTATCTATGAACCACCAACGCTACCAAGCAACCCCATGAGGCGTCTGTGTACACTTCGCTCGGCGCACCTTAACTCGGCCCGGCTTAACTCGGCGCACCTTAACTCGGCCCGGCTCAGCTCGGCGCACCTTAACTTGGCGCACCTTAACTCGGCCCGGCTCAGCTCAGCTTAACTCGGCTCGGTCGTCTTCTTCGTCGATGACTTCTTGGCCGACTTCGTTGATGACTTGGTGGCGGAAGACTTCTTCTTTACGGCTTTCTTCGACGCAGCCTTTTTCGCAGCCTTCTTCGACTCCACGGACGTTTCGTCAGCTTCCTCGGTTGCAGTCTTCTTCTTTGCCGTTTTCTTGGTTGCTGTCTTCTTCGTTGCTGTCTTCTTCGTTGCCGCTTGCTTCGTCGATCGCTTACCCTTCTTCTTCGATGGGCCTGCAGCAGCGCGCGCTTCCAGCAACGCCACAGCCTGCTCAAAGGTCAATTCATCCCCCGATTGATCCTTGGGCAACGATGCATTCGTCTCACCGTCGGTGACGTACAAACCATAACGCCCATCTCGCAATTCTATCGGCTTACCCGTTGCCGGCGAAGCCGCAAGCGTCTTGAGCGGTGGTGCCGCTACACCCCGACCCTGACCCCGCGTCGGCTTGGGCTGCGCTAGCACTAACAGAGCTTGCTCAAGCGTGATTTCCAACAGTGGGTATTCTGCCGGTATCGATCGGGAATCACTGCCATGTTTTAAAAATGGACCAAATCGACCTTGCGTCGCGATGATCGGTTCCCCATCCTCCGGATGGTTCCCCAAATTGCGCGGAAGCGACAGCAATTTCACGGCCAAATCAAGAGTCATCGCCTCCGGTGCTACTCCTTTGGGAAGCGATGAGTTTTTCTTCTCTTCATCGTCGTTCGCACCCATCTGCACATAAGGACCAAACCGACCTTGCTTAATGTAAATCGGCTTGTTGCTCGTGGGGTGATACCCAAGCGGCTGCTCAGCACGCTCCTGCTTTTCAAGCAACTCTAAAGCCACTTCCAAGGTCAACTCATCGGGAGGCATATCATCCGGTATGCTTGCTCTTTTCTCTCCGCGCTCAACGTATGGCCCATAACGCCCGATCCGCACGAACACCTGATTCAGCGAACCTTCTTGCGCATCGACCAGCACAGCATGCGATTGACCTTCTGCAGACTCTTTCGGCATCAACGGATACGAACAAGCCGATCGAGGATCGATCTCAGCGACCTTCTGCTCCAAAAGTGGCTTTAAACCAATTCCACCCGGTGCCGCATCCGCTTCGTTGACGTCATCGCCAAAATAAAACTCTTGCAAATAGGACAAGTTTTCGCGCTCGTTGCGACTGATCTGATCCAAGTAGTCTTCCATCTCAGCCGTGAACTGATAATCGACCAACGATGAAAAATGATCTTCCATCAGCCGAATCACCGCAAATGCCGTCCAACTCGGCACCAAAGCGTTCCCCTTCTTAAAGACGTAATCGCGACGCAAAATCGTATCGATGATCGATGCATACGTACTCGGACGACCAATCCCACGCTCTTCCAAAGCCTGCGTCAAGGAAGCTTCCGTAAATCGCGCTGGCGGTTGGGTGGTATGCGACAAACTTTCTAGTTGATTGAGCTTGAGCCTCTCCTGCGCATCGACCGACGGCAACAACCGTTCTTTCTCTGCCAATTCCGCCGCAGGATCGTCGCTTCCCTCAACATATGCCCTGAGAAAACCTTCAAACTCGATCGAGGTTCCCGTCGCTTGAAACACCGCGTCGCCCGCTTGAATACTCATCACCACTCGCCGCTTACGCGCATCGGCCATCTGCGACGCTACTGTCCGCTTCCAAATCAAATCGAACAGCCTGAACTGATCGTAGTTCAATTCTCCACGCAACGTCTCAGGTAAACGGAACGTATTCCCGGCAGGACGAATCGCTTCGTGAGCCTCCTGCGCATTCTTTACCTTCGTCGCGTAATTCCGTTCGGAATCGTACAAGAACTCTTTTCCATACTGCGATAGCACCAAATTCCGCGCCGCCGCTACCGCCTCTTTCGATAACGTCGTCGAGTCGGTACGCATGTAGGTAATGTAACCGTTCTCATACAAACTCTGTGCTATCCGCATCGTATCACGCGCGGTTAACCCAAGCTTACGATTGGCCTCTTGCTGCAAGGTACTCGTGGTAAACGGTGCCTTGGGCCGCTCTGTATATGGCTTGACCTCAACACTCGTTACGACAAAAGGCTCTTTCGCAAGCCGCGCAGCGAGAGACTCCGCACCCGCACGATCCAATTGAAGCAACTGAGGATCCTTGAGCCGGCCAGTGCTCGGATCAAAATCCTTGCCGCTGGGAATGCGACGCGATGCGACACTGACCAACATCGCCGAAAACGATTCTCCTTTACCCGTCTGCAGAAATGCCTCCAAGTCAAAGTAAGTCGCATTGCAGAACGCCATCCGGTCCCGCTCACGCTCGACAATCAAACGTACCGCCACACTCTGCACCCGACCCGCAGATAACCCCGGACGCACCTTTTTCCAAAGCAACGGGGAAACATCGTACCCATAAAGCCGATCAAGAATCCGACGCGTCTCCTGAGCCTTGACCAACCCCTCGTCAATCTCCCGAGTCGAAGCCAACGCGCCCTGGATCGCCTCCTTCGTGATCTCATGGAAAACCATCCGGTGAACCGGAACCTTCGGCTTGAGAACTTCCCGCAAATGCCAAGAAATCGCCTCCCCTTCCCGATCCTCGTCCGTCGCCAAATACAAATCCTTGGCATCCTTCAACGCAGACTTCAGAAAATTTACGTGTTTCTTTTTGTCCGCAGGAACGATGTACAAAGGCTCGAAATTCTCCTCGACATTCACCCCAAGACTCGCCCACGGCTGTGATTTGAACTCCGCCGGAACCTCTTTCGAGCCACCAGGCAAGTCACGGATATGCCCGATCGATGCCTCGACCTGAAAATCATTCCCAAGAAACTTGGAGATCGTCTTCGCTTTCGCTGGGGATTCGACAATCACGAGGGATTTTTTTTGACTCATAGAACCAGTTGCGTTGGAATGACTGCGGGGCTTGGAGACCTTGCTCAGGAATGGCGTTGTGATCGAAGAGTCGGCACTCTGTCAAGCCCCCAGAGGAGGATTCATACGGAGGGGAACCAAAAAACAATGCCCCCCTCTACCCCAAATCCACTAAGCCTTAGAACCCGTAGTGCGATTGCGTCGAATGTGGGAATTCCTACAATCCTTCCATTGAAAAGGCTCTCGGAGTCGACGGAGCAGGCCGCTGCAGCTGAGGTTGCTGCAGATGTGGTTTCCGCGTCCCAACGACCCAAGGAAAAATTTTTATGGCAAGTCCCTTCGCGATATTCCGAAAGAACCAACGGCTATGGATGGCCGCAGCAGTCCTTATTGCAGTTCTTTCCTTCGTCGTCGCTCCCATGCTCCAGTCCTTTACCGGCACCGGACCCGTCATGGGACGAAAAGATGCCCAAGCCACGGCGGCCTCGTGGTCCAGCGGTAAACTCTCCCGCGAACAACTGGAAATCGAACTCTCTGAACTCTCCATCGCAAACACCTTCCTGAGAAAACTAGGAACCGATGTCCGCGAAAAAGGCGGTTTCCCACGAGTCCCCGAAGTCAGCCCCGATCTGAACTACGTCGGTATCTCCCCAGCAAATGACCCAAACCTCATCCTCGAGAGAAAACTCCTCGTCGCAGAAGCGAATCGGCTCGGAATCCACTTCGACGACCAAGCCGTTACCACCTTCTTGCAACGGTTCGTCGATGGAAAACTCTCCGGCGAACAAATCCAAAAAACACTGCGTGAAGTATCCGGTGGCCGGATGACCCTGACCGATTTCAATCGCTTGATGCGAGAAGAACTCACCAAACAAACCATGCTCCGCATCGCCAGCGGCTCCAAACGATACGAAGAACGTATCAACTCCCAAGGCCTACCCACTGCCATCCTCGCTCCACCAAGCAAAAACTGGCAATACTTCATTCGGTACAACCGCCAAGCCTCCGTCGAAGCCTTTCCTGTCTTCGCAAAAGACTTCGAAGCTTCCGTGACCGCAACGCCGACCGACCGAGAACTGCGCGATTTGTTCGAGAAAGGGAAGTCCATCACGCGAATCAGCCAACCGGTTGCCACCGAACCCGCGTTCATGACCCCGCAAATGGCTAACTTCCAATACATCGCGTTCGATATCGATAAAATCATCGAAGAAGAAAAAGCAAAGATCGCCGAAGATGTCCTCCGCGCGGAATACGATCGCCGAGTCGAACAAAAATTACTCGATGTTCCTGTCATCCCCGAAACACCCGCCAATCCGGATATGCCTCCGGCTGCCGAACCCGCCAATCCGGATCCTGGTACCCCCGCAACTCCAGAAACAACAAACCAACCCGCCGATGCCCCTGCAGCTACCGATTCTCCTCGCCCCCCCACCCTCGAGAACCCAGCCGCAGAACCTCCCACCCCACCTCAATCCAACCGTGCCGTGAACCCCTCGGACTCCGTTCGTTTGGTGTCCTTCCAAGATCCAGATCCCGCTCCAGCTCAAGATCCCGCTCCAGCTCAAGATCCCGCTCCAGCTCAAGATCCAGCACCAGCTCAAGATCCTGCACCAGCTCCAGATCCAGCACCGGCTCCAGATCCAGCACCGGCTTCGGCTAACAACGAATCCCCGGCGACTCCCCAGGTCGTCCCACCCGCCGCTCCCGCTGCACCACCCATGCGTACGAAAACATTTGAAGAAGCCAAAGACGGCATCGCTCGGGAAATGGCAACCGGTACAGCATTCAAGATCTTGGATGAAAGAATCAACGAAATCCGCGACCAGATGGAAATCTATTCCCAAAATCGTCGCGGTTGGGAACGTGCAGTCCAAGAAAAGGACAAGTCGGTTTCCGAACCCGAAATGTTGCAACTCAGGGCATTGGCTGAAAAGTATGGGTTCAAATACGGCGAAACCGATCTAGTCGATGTTCGTCGCGTTGCGACACTCGATATCGGACAATCCCGCGTCTCGCGCGGCGTACGCCAACAGTTCCCGTTCCAAGCATTGATCCAAGTCCCGCCCGGTACCGCAGAAGCTGAGTACCTCGGTGACCTCTACATCCCTCTGCAAAGCATGTCCATCACAAGCCGCTTTATCTTCTGGAAAGTTGCTCACCAAGACGCAACGGTTCCATCCTTTGAAGCCGCTAAAGAAGAAGTGACCAAAGTGTGGAAAGCACAAAAAGCGGCTGAGCTTGCCGAAGCCAAAGCAAAGGAACTTGCAGCAAAAGTTGGAACATCCTCCCTCGTCGAATCACTCGAGAACGAAGCCGATCGCAATCTGGTCGTGCGTCCAACTCCGTTCACTTGGCTCAATTCCCTCGTCGCGAATTTTGATATTCAATTGAGCAATGTAGATGCCTTGAAACCCATCGACGACTCTTTTATGGAGAAGATTTTCACCGCCGCACCCGGCTCAACCATTGTCGCAACCGACGCTGCAAAAGAAGTCTACTACGTCGTAAAAGTAACCGGCTTCAGTCCAAACGATGACGAACTAATGGCAAGGTTCACCACCGCACCTAATACCGCAGGAGTCCAAAACGTCTCCAGGTTCGAAGCCAATTCATCCATGACCAGTTGGTTCTCGGCACTGCAAAAGCAACTAGGATTTCAATCGCAATGATCCGCGGTCGCGGGTGGATTCAACGGCATTAGAAATCAGCAACGTTCACGGTGAGCAGATACAAAACTCCGCATCACCAAGAACGGAACTTCGTTTCCTGCCGTATCATTCGTTTCCTGCCGTATCCATGCAAGCTGATCGACCGAATCCTTCTTGAAGAGGCCTCCCGTGATACGCCTGCACAAGCTTGCTCCTAGTGGCACCATCCTGCTCGACGCACCGCACTCGCGAAATGCGTTGTCCCGCGAAATGATCCGCCAACTACTCGATGCCCTATCGGACTTCCACCAGGACAAAAGTGTACGAGGTGTCATCCTCAGCAGTAAAGGTTCCCACTTTTGTTCAGGAATCGACCTGAAAGAATGGCAGGAAACTTCCGAAAGCCGCGATGCTTTGGAACAGTGGCACGAAATCTCCAGCGAGCTTCAGGAACTCATCGAAGCTTGCCTGCGTCTCCCCAAACCAATCATCGCCGCAATCGACGGCCCCGTCCACGGTTTCGGAGTCGCCCTGAGCCTCGCTGCGGACTTGGTCATCGCAAGCGACCGAACAGAGTTCTCCATTCCCGCACCTCTGTATGGATTGGTCTCAGGTCTAACAACTCCACTCATCGCTTTTCGCTGTTCCGGTGCAACTGCGTC
>JBIJCS010000298.1:0-6342 GCA_044344575.1 Pirellula sp.
CACCGCGGCCGCGAAGCGAGGGCGATTGAATCAATCGATGTGCAAATGGTGTTACGACAAGGAGCTGTCGTTAGAGGAATTGTGTGTGCATGCCAAGCGGATGGGCTTAGTTGGAATCGACTTGTTAGGTCCCAAAGACTTTGAAACGCTCAAGAAGCACGGGTTGGTATGTACGATGGTAACATCGCACAAATTGACCGACGGTTTGTGCGAGCCGAAGTATTGGGATGAAGCCTTGGAGACTTTAAATGCATCGATTGAAGCGGCGTCGGCGGCGGGTTATCGCAATGTGATTTGCTTTTCGGGCAACGCAAGAGGAATAGATCGCAAGACGGGACTGAAGAACTGTGCGGAAGCTCTGCGCAAGATTGTTCCGGTAGCCGAGAAGAAGAAGGTGATTCTCAACATGGAATTGCTCAATAGTCGGGTGGATCACCCAGACTATATGTGTGACTTATCGGCGTGGGGGATTGAGTTGTGCAAGGAAGTAGGCAGTGGGAACTTCAAGTTGCTGTACGATATTTATCATATGCAGATCATGGAGGGGGACATCATCCGATCGATTCAAACGAATCATCAGTATTTTGGTCATTACCACACAGGTGGAAATCCTGGTCGCCATGAAATCGATAAGACGCAAGAGTTGTATTATCCCGCGATTGCGGAAGCGATTGCTGCGACGGGATTTGATGGATACGTAGCACATGAGTTTATTCCCACCCGCGATGCGATGACGAGCTTGGAAGAAGCCGTGCAGTTGTGTAGGGTTTAGGTAGGAAGCGTGAGTTCACATCCGTCTTGTTTTGTCCGTAATTCGTTAGGTGAGACCTTGGGATTTTGTCCGCAGATCCCACCACTTCATCCTCAACATCGCTAATTATTTGCTAACCGGTTCGGACTCTTGAATCCAAGTTCCCAACTCTGGGTGAATCACCAAAATCGAGTAGCGAGCCACCGTCGACCATTCGTCGGTGCTCAAGCTTGCGTAGTCAAAAACGCCTCGAAGATCGGTGTAACCGTCTTTGTAAAAGCGTATCGAACCATCGTTGTGCTTCGCGTAGACCTTGACGTAAGCCCCCTCAAGAGGATGTTTGTTGCTCGCTCCGAGCACTTGTAACCGCCCAAGAGGTGCAGCCAAGTTCACACTAAGCGAATTCGAATACACCGGCAAACTACGCACGATCCCACCGGATACAACCTCTAGAATCATGTTGCGATTCTTGAACTCGTCAGGGATCTTCCATTCGGTTTTCTCCCAAGTTCCCTTCGATGGGACCTCAAGCCTCTGTGTGCGGTTCGGTTCAATCACGGCGGAGCGAGTTTGGTTTTGCCCAACAAATGGATTGCGACTGAACATTAACTCTACGTCGATAAAGTAAAGATTGACTTGCACCGCATCGATATTGCGATGCTGAATCCAGATCTGCCCCTCTTGAGAGGCAACTTCCAAACCTGGTAACTTCGCAGCACCAGAAGCCAACTCCGCTTCGCGGCCACCTGCAAGTTCACGCTGCGCATCGTTGGCATACTTCCCTTCATCTCCCCCGTCACCGGAGTTTCCTTCTTCTTTAACAGGTGCTACAGCTTGTACGTTCTGTACCGCTGCCAACCCTTGCTGTAACTCTTCGCGTTCCTTGAGCTGCTGCGCGACTTGCCCAAACCAAACGTTCCATCGGGGCACCGGATACTGAGCATATTTTGCAGCAAGTTCTTTGGCGCGATCCCAAGCCCCCGTTCGCATTGCAAAGTACGCGTCAAAATAGTCGTATTGCATTTGCGCTTCGGTGGTCTCTTTGCCAGTGACAAGCGATGCACGGTCTACGCGTTTGAAATTTTCTAACGCTTCTTCGACTCGGTTTTGGATCAATTGGTAGTAGACCAATGAAAGCCGATGTCGTGGCAAGATCTTGGGTTGGTATGCTAAAAGCTTCAACCACTCTTGGTATTGCGTAGCTAGCCCATCATTGAGGATCTTCCAATCTCGCCCAAGACGATGCGTTCTGGCTACCACAATCGGGCGAAAATCGAGATGCTCAAGTTTTAGTCGCGACTCATCATCGATATTCATCAACGAGCATCGGAATACCGGGGACACCTCCGTAACGATCGCGTTGTTTGCCTCCAGGCATTCTTTGATCCTCGGCTCATCCCGATGGGTCAGACTGTAACTCCACAACGTTGGGTGATAGATTCCGAATCGGTCAAGTTTCACAAGCACGTCGGACCAGAACGTTTTGTCGCTCATGCGCCAAGCGATCAAACCTAAATCAATTTTCGCAAGATTTACACGATCCAACGCTGCGAGTACTTGGTCATTGCTACCCCAAGCTGCGACATACTCCCACGAAGTATCATCCACACGCAAGGGAGCGTCTAGAACTTTCACTGGTTCCGAGTTCACATGTGCCAAATAAGTTCCATCGCTTGACGCACGAGCCCCATACTGCTGAAAATCTCCCGAAGCCGGGAAATAGAACACGTGCGAGGTTTCTTGGGTTGAAAACGGAGCCAACTGAAACTCTCGAACCGTTACGCTCCGGCCGGCTTCCAGCGGAATGGCTCCTTGGGGAATCTGCATCAAGATTTGGACACGCATTGGGTTGCCGGTTGGATTCGTCAATACCACTCGATCTCGGTAGGGTACACCAACGACCAACTCTTGACGATTGACAGGTGCTGCCGTTGTGTCCGCATTCGCGAGATACAAATTTTCGCTCAGCAACACCTTGGACTTCGGTTCAGCCGCTTCGATACCAATAATCCCTTGAACATAGGCCAACGTCTTCCCGCTATGTTGGTATATCCAGCGTCCATCCTCAATGTTCAATTTGCCCTGCTCACTTTCTAGCGGTAGATCTACAAACGCCAACGCAAGAAGTGCTTCGTTGCTGTTGCGGGCAGCAAAGTGCAGATTCTCGGACAACTGCCCCTCTGGTAGTTTGAGCGTGTCGATCCAAAACGGACCCGGGGTGACCAAGCTGGGGTTTTGATTTGCTAATAAGACTTGATCGAATTGGGATTCTGCCCATTTACGTGTCGCAGCCAATGGCTCGAAGAATTGGATCTGCTTGCCCAATTCCACCCGCTTCCTCCGCGTGGCGTTGGCTCCGAAATAACGATCATAACGATCGGTTTCACGATTTAAACTTAAACCACGCATTTCGGGCTCAAAATTGGGACTGTCCGTAGCTGGATCGCCACTAGCATCTCGTCCTTCTCCTACCTTCGACTCTAAGCCCAAGGCGAGCGATTCCGATTTTCCAGCTTTGTCCTTCGCCAAATCACGCAGGGCTCCTCGACCGCGTGTTTCTCTGCGCTGTAACGATTCCGCAAGCTCCCTCGGGTCACTCGCTTTGGCTTTGAGATCCGCTGCCCCCGGAGCTCCTTCGACTCCATCAAGTCCACCTGATCCACCCGCAAACTCTTTTGTCCCCGGCATGCCCCCCATGCCTCCACCTCCCATGCCTCCACTCCCCATGCCTCCACTGAGTCGCCCACCGCCACTTGGCTTACCTGGGCGAATCCCAAGCTCTTCTCGTTCGAGGAGGCGATTTTCGTCAAAAAAGTATCCTGCGTCCCGTTTTGCAAAATCTAACTCGGAAGTCCGAAGGGCTTGGCCAAACCATTGGGTTTGCATCTCCAGCGGAACCGGTTGCGCGGCGATACTGTTTTCGAAGAGGCGTATCAACCCCTCTCGCTTCGCCTCGAAGGATTTGCCCAGCAACACTCGCTCCGTAGTATTCAATTGCTGATATCGCCAAGGAGCGGTATAGGGCGTTAGGTCTTGGTCAAGCAACCAATCATCAATAAACTGCCGAGGTGTTTTGTTCGCAAGATGAGGACGAACCACACGATCAAAGAAAGCCCGGTCATGTTTTCGGAGAAAAAGATGTAGTTCGTGACAAGCGAATTCACTGTAGCGGTCTTGTTTCTGAGTGTCGGTCAAGGTGCTCCACGTTTTCAAGAAGTCATAGCGTCGGAATTGCGGAGCTCCTTGAAGAATAGAGTCCAACATCGGAATCAAATCTGCAATCGAAGTGTAGGATCGAATACGGGTCACTCCGACATCACCAAGATCTTTCGCAACATTGGCATCGATACTATAGACCGATTCTTTCTGGATAAAGTGCTTCTGGTCGTCGAGAGATTCTTGCAATCGTCGATCAGCAAGTTTGCGTGGCCCCTTCCAAGGTAGAGCGATTCGCGTCGAGGCGGTCATGTCTTCCGAGAGAGCGATAACTGCTAAATCAGATACCCCTTCGAATTCCGGAAGTCCAATCGCGATCGATCCGTTCTGATTAGGGCGAATATTGACCAGCAACTGAGCTCCTAATCCCAAGAAACCATAGTCACGTGACTCGCCTGCTGCATTGGCGACCCGGCCTGCATCTGCGGCCATCGGCGCACCGGGCACTGCAGCGGGTGCATTGCTTTTTTCCGCAATAGCGTCGCCGGCTTGTGCAAGCTGGTTTTCGTTGCGTGTGGCCGAAAGCTCCCAAGGGTTCAGGAGTACCGTTGGGTGGGCCAGACTGCTCCCCAACAACTTCATCACTTGTTGTCGTGCGAGGACGTACTGATATTCTTCATCGAGCTTCATAGAATCGACATAAAAACTCGACGGTCTCTCTCGTCGCACGCTAGGCGCAAACGGGCGCTGAGTGCGACGTAACCATAGTTCGGTTTCCCCATGCGCAAAAGGCGCAGCTACTACTAATAGCCGAGTCGATGGATCGACACCCACCAGGTCAATCCGCAACTGATTCCCATCCAGCTTCGTGTTGGTGATTGCTAACGTATCGACTGGGGTTTTGGCAAGCGTTCGGTTTTTCCCAACGAGCCACGCATCGCGCTGTTCGCCTTGGGTAATTTCTATATCCAGTCGAGTACCTTGCTCATGATCCAACAGCGCATAGTTCCCAGCATCGAGGCCCGCGATTTCTAGGACACCAGCGAGCGGTTTGATCTTCTCACTTTGGTCAGCCATCGCTAACCCGGACCGAAGCTCAAACAGAGAAAACCGCCTTGCCTGCCGCTTGAGCGATTCAACACCCACCTGCGCTCCGACGAGGTTTTCTTGAGCAAGCGGCCCTGTTACTCGAATCGGTTGGCCTGTGGTCGCATGGATCTTTTGTGGCCAATCCATCGACGATTTAGGTAAAGCGTACATTCGGCGTTGCGATTGGGCACTTGTTACCCAAAAACGCTCGACGCCAACGAGTGTACCGAGTTCGATTTCCCCAGAAGCGTCTGATGCCAATCGAACATTGCGTGTTGGCTGAATTCCATAGAGTTTGACTTCGATGTCAACGGGAGTACGGGGAATAGGTTCTCCGTTACGCCCCCGTAGCTCCAATCGGTATCCTTCCGAAGTGCGATTCAGATAGGAATCGAAAACATAACCCGTTTTTGAAAAATCGTTTACACGGGTGGTATGGTTCGCTGCAAGCGAACGCACGGTATCGGTGCGAACCTCTCGGATCTTGGCTTGTAGCGTCCAATCGATTTGTGCAAGCCTTGGTGGCACGGCGAATTCTTGCGTCAACTCTTGCTGATCGTTCAGCTCTAAATTCTTGAACTGTTGTGTGGTGGAAATTCCGTCGAGATCGGTGCACTTTGCGATCAGCTCGATTTCAGATAGGTTCGAAAGAGGGAGGGGTTGGTTATGAGCTAACAAACGAGCCCGTACGACGATCGCAGCGCGGTTCCCTGAGAGCACACTTTGAGGATCGACCAAAAAATCCGCTTGGAAATCATAAGCTTCTGCAAGGTGTTGTAGGGGTTCTAGCACAGCGAAGTTTCCATCGCAGAGGAGAATTCCTTTCGCTTGCGTAGACTGTTCGAAGGGGATGAGAATCCAGCCGTCTTCGGCGGGAGCGAATTCCCGTTCGCGCAGCAAGACCTTTGCTGTTGGCACATGGTTTCCTGCTGCATCGACAATACGAAGCAGTTGTCCAGCGTCAGAAATGGTTTGAATCGACTGCAACTTGCCCTTCTGTATAAGAGCACGGCTACGCTGGCCACCTGCTAGGACTTCGACAATCCACATTCCGAGTCCTTCCAACTCCGGAAGTTCGAGAATTTCACGGTGGCGGCGATCATTACGCTGCGCATAGTTGAGTTTGCGTTCGACGTTAGGAACAACTCCATCGAGATCGATCGCTGTCGAAATCGGAGTCATTTGTTTGCTTAGGATATTCCGAGCATTGAGCCGGTAAACACGAACAAAGAGTTCGGGCGTGTTCTTTAAATCGATTTCCAAACGAACTTTTTCGTCCGACTTGTAGGTTGTTGGATTGGTGGGAGCAAACCGAACTTCAATGCGTTCTGCGAGTTCTTTCTGAG
>JBIJCS010000299.1:0-6335 GCA_044344575.1 Pirellula sp.
GTTCAGTACCAACCGAGGAACGTACAAGTCACTCAAATGGCGTCGTATCAGAAGTACGAAGAGCGTGAAGTCTCTCGGATGGTGCCGGTATTGGTCAATGCGAGTGAGCAGCGGTCTCGGTTTGTGGATCGACCTTTGACGGCGGGGACGGCGAGCACGGGGACAGCGACAGCGGCATCGAGTAATTTGATTCAAGAGTCCGCGATGTTAGCGCAGGCAAATCGCACGACGGCGCGATATCCAACACGACCGATCGATTATCCATCGACACCAACGTATGGGTCGCCGGTCTATGGCTATACAGCTTCGAATGCAACTTGGAATTCCCCAGTGACTTTCGTCCCACCGGCGGCGGGAGCGGCACCGGTCATGAATATCGCGAATTCACCAGCGCAGTTACCCACGGCGAATGCGGGTGGTTATAGCACGACAAGTTACGCGGCGCCGCAAGTTTCACAGGTTCCGCAGTATTCACAAGCTCCGATCGTACCGATCGTCAATCCGTATGCCACGCCGGTAGGTGGGCAGAGTTACGCTGGGACGGGAGTACCGATTCCGCCTCCTTCGGGTCCACCGACCATGCCACCGATACCTGGGTTGGCTACGCAAGGGACGTATGCGCAGGGTGGCTATGGAAACGCGCCGTATGGAAACGTGCCGTATGGGACAAATCCGAATCCTTATGGTTACGGATATCCGATGGCCGGTTACCCGACTGCGCCATATCCTTCTGCGCCGTATCCAACTGCACCGTATCCAACTGCACCATATCCACAGGCAGGCTATGCACCACCGGGAGTTGGGTATCCTCCGAATCCTTATGGTTATCCACCAGGATATGGTCAGAACACTTGGGCAAACACGATGGCGGCGTACACCCCAAGCTGGCTTTATAGTCAGGGGAGTATGTTTCCGAGCAATATGTTTACAGCCCAGGGGGGGCAATCCTCGATGACGACGGGAGGGTATCCTTACAAGGGTTATCCGCCTGGGGCGTATCCAACGCCGAGTGGAGCATCGATGGGATATGTCCCTGCACCGCGGATGGCGTCGAATCCCGTGGGAGTTTCTTCGAATGCTCCGAATTTTATTGGTAGGAGCTGGCTACCTTACAACGCCAACGGTTATCCCACTGGGAGTTATTGATTCCTCGGATGCGTGGCTTGTATCACTTTTGCTTGATGTGCATTCAGTGATGCGCGGAGAGTTGCGTTGTTTAAGGGTTGGTTAGGTATTGCGAATCGTTTGGCCGTGGGTGCGACGAAATGTACCCAAAGTGCATGATGTATTTGACATTGGGGGAGAAACGGGGTTAAATCAAGTAACGCGGTGAGTTGTTCGTATCGAGCAGGAATTCGGCGCGTTTCCTCTGGTTGCCGAGTGGCTATGCTTCTGACTGGGTCTCAGGATTCGCAGGACTGGAGGAACCCACCCCCTCAAATTTCTGGAGAGCATGTATGAAGAGAGTATTAGTTACTTTGGTCGCTGCCATGAGTGTGGTTTCGTATGCGTCGAACGCGTTGGCGATCAAGGAATTTGGCGAGACATGGACAAAGGTTTATGCGGAGAAGAGCACCAACGAAGGCTTTAAGAAGCTTGCGGCGGAAGCCAAGTGCAACGTGTGCCACATCGACGGCGAGAACAAGAAGAAGCACAATCCTTACGGAGACACGTTGGAGCACGAAGGGTTGACCAAGAAGAATTTCCCACCTGCGAAGTTCAAGGAAAATCCTGAGGGGGTTCGCAAGCAGGTGGAAGAATTGATGAAGAAGATTGAAGACAAGAAGGCCGAGGGATCGGACAAGACGTTCGGCGAGCGGATGAAAGAAGGTTTGTTGCCTGGCGGAGACGCGAAGGGCAAGTAAGCTTTGGGAGCAATCCGAAGAGAAACGACGAAGACACCCTCGGGGGAAGACCTCGGGGGTGTTTTTTGTTGGTTCGGTCGATGCGGGGGTGGAACCCTGACGATGGGGGTAGATTTCAGTTATACTCAGGGGGTTACGCACGTCGGTATTCCTTCCACAGTGATTCGAGAAAGGTTGGCGCACATGGTTCGTAATTTTCTAGGTTTTTTTGCTTTGGTGCTGGGTGTAATCGGTTTCAGCACCGGTTCTGGGACTTCGCAGGGTCAAGATTCGTCTGCCGAGAAGGAGACGGGTTTTGTGAGTCTATTCGATGGCAAGTCGATGGATGGCTGGAAGGTCAATGAGAACCAAGAGAGCTGGAAGGTTCAGGACGGTTGTTTGGTATGCAAAGGAGAGCGTTCGCACATTTTCTATGTAGGTGATGACAAGCCGTACAAGAACTTTCACTTCAAAGCAGAGGTGAAGACCGAGCCGAACAGCAACGCGGGGATTTACTTTCACACGAAGTATCAAGATTCGGGCTGGCCGAAGTATGGTTTTGAGTGCCAAGTGAATTTGTCGTACAAGGCGGATCCACGCAAGACGAGCAGTCTTTATGCGGTAAAGGATGTATTGGAACCTGCTGCGAAGGACAATGAGTGGTACACCCAAGAGATCATTGTTCAAGGCAACAAAGTGACCTTGAAAGTCAATGGAAAGACGATGGTTGAGTACATTGAGCCGGAAGGGCAGAAGGCGGGTAGTGATTTCACTCGCAAGATCGACGAGGGAACCTTTGCCTTGCAAGCGCATGATCCGGGCAGCAAGGTTTACTTCCGCAATTTGCGTGTCAAGCGATTGGATTAGTCTTCTGAGTTTGACATCTGTCTAACTTGAGTTGTGGATTTCGGTGAGTTGTCGCTTTGATGAGCGACAGCTCGTGGGGAGTGATACTGTCCATGATAAAGCGAGCGAGGGTGAGCACGTTGCATTCCGAGAGATGGGTTTGCGTTTTTATTCGCTCGGTTTGTCGTTTATTGGTGATCTGCGTTGGTGGTTGGGTTGGTGGATGGGGTGGTGGTATAGTTGGATTCGTCGATGGTGGGATGGCGCATGCTCAAGAGATGGCTGGGGCTTATCGGGTTCGTGTGGAGACTGGGTTTGCGGACCGTTGGAAGATAGGTTTTTTGACTTGGCACCGCGTGCATGTAGGGTTGAACGAGGCGGGGGGCGATTCGTTCAGTGGGATGATTGCGGTTGAGACCGTCGATGGGGATGGGAACACGGTTGTCTACAGCGATCCGGCTTGGACCTTCCAGGTTGAGGGTGCGTTGGATGGCAAAGTCGACGTGTATGCCAAGCATGGTCGTGCGGATCGTCCGATCCGCATTTTGGTTCAGACTTTGGAAGGCAAGACAGTACAGGCTTACAAATTGGAGGGGCAGGAGCGGGGCGAGGCGCTTCCACCTACGCAGCCTTGGGTGATAGGGATTGGATCGGAGCGCATGGATTTAGAGAAGGGAGCTTTGCGGTCCGCTCAGGGATCATTGGCGGAGTATAGTGTCTCGGAGGTATCGCAGTGGGAGCGGATACCGATGGATGTGCGAGCTTATGACGGTGTTGATTCGATTGTTTTTTCATCCTCGAATTCCGCGTTGAATCGTGGGCTTGGTGTTGCTGAGCGCAGTGCGTTGGTCGATTGGGTAGCGCGTGGAGGTCAATTGGTTTTGACTTGGGGTTCTGGTGGACCGGAATTGGCTAGCTACGAGGAGTTCGCGAAGCTATTACCGGGTCGATTTGCGGGTTCATCGAAGGAGTGCGAGCCGAGTCCGATTGAATCACTGTTAGGTTCGCAAGCGAGGCTTGAGCCTTTCGAGTGTTCGGTATTGAAGATGGTATCTGGCAAGATTGACGTATTGGGGGTAACTCGATCGAGGATCAAGTTGCCATTGATTGCGCGCTGGGCTTATGGGATGGGTGCGGTGACTTGGTTAGCGACGGAGCTGGATGGTCCGCAGTTTGTGGATTGGGAGACGCGTCCTAGTTTGGTGAAGTATTTACTGAAAGATCACTTTGAGAAGTCAGAATTGCGATCGGGTCGAACGTCATTCTTGTCTTACGATGACTTGTCGGGGCAGTTGAACACCATGCTCGATACGTTTCCCGACTTAACGTTAGGGGGTTTAGGTCATTTGGTGTTCATTGTTGGGTTGTTTGCGTTATTGATTGGCCCGGTGGATTATTTTTTGGTCGCACGGTTATGGAAGCGACCGCGTTGGACATGGTGGACATTGCTGGCGACGTCTTTGTGCACGATGGTTGGTAGTTCTGTGCTTGCGAGGGCGTGGAAGCCATCGACACCGACGATTAACTCGATCGAGGTGATCGATGTGAACGACCAAACAGAGCAATTGTTGGGTAGGGGTTTTGCGCATTGTTATGGCGGTCATCGAGGCTTGTTTGATTTTAATGTGTTTCATCGTTCGTTATCGGAGGCTGGCGGTAAAGGGAGTGCGATGCAAGCGAGTCGGTTGGATTGGTTTACCCAGCCGGGGAAGGGACTTGGAGGATTTGAGTCGAATGTGACATCAGCCTTGGGGTTACCGAACTATTGGATACGGGCGGTCGGGCCTGGGAGTTTTATTGGTGGTTTAGGGATACCGGAGGCGGGCACGAAGGGGTTGAGTTACACGTGGGGGGAGAAGTTACCAATTGCGCGGGAGCTTAATGGTTTAGCGACGGTCGCAGGTAAAGACGATTTGTTGCAGGGATCCTTTTCGAATCCATTGAACGTCGATTTACTCGATGGAACTTTGTATTTTGCGGGAAGGGCTTATGCGATACCCGACCGGATACGTCCTGGCGAGCGAGTACCGATCACCTCGATGATTCCGAAGGACATCACACGTCGACTGCAGCGTCGCACGTTTGTCGCGGGTCAGGAGCAGGGAGTCGAGTGGGATCCTGCGAACACGCGGGAGTGGGAGCGATTGATGGAGTTGATGACGTTCCATCGCGCGGCCGGCGGGTCGGCTTATACGGGTTTGAATCATCGGTATCTTTCCGCTTTAGAGAATTCCGACATCTTGAAATTGGATCGCGCGATCGTGTTTGCAAGGTTGCCTGAGCCGATCAGTTCTTGGAATTTGCAACGCGATGCGGTGCAACGCAATGCGGTGGGTGGCAAGCAGTTAGCGGTGGTGCGTTTAGTGCTAACGGTAGACAACAAAGATCGGTCGTTGGTATTGCTCAAGGACCAGTCGGCGGGTTCTGAGTCGAACCCTTAGGCCAGAGAATCATTTAGCAGATGTGAGAGCGACCGTGATCAAAACGATCAAGTTGACAAAGAAGTACGACGAGATGTACGCGATACGCGACATCGACTTGGATTTGGGCCAAGGGGATTTGTTTGGGTTTATCGGCCCGAATGGTGCAGGAAAGACGACAACGATGCGGATTATCGCAACGTTGTTAGAGCCGACGGAGGGAGAAGCTTACGTTTGCGATTATTCCATTTACACCCATCCGAAAGAGATTCGTCGGCTGGTAGGTTACATGCCTGACTTTTTCGGGTTGTACGACGACATGACGGTCATCGAGTACTTGGAATTTTTTGCGGCGGCTTATCGGATCGGTCCGCAGATGCGACGCAAGCGTTGCAATGAGATGCTCGAAGTGGTTGATTTGGATTTCAAGCGTGATGCGTATGCGAATACGCTTTCGCGTGGTCAGACGCAGCGGTTGGGATTAGCCAGGACGTTGCTGCATGATCCGGCGGTATTGTTGTTGGATGAGCCGCTGAGTGGGTTGGATCCGAGAGCTCGGATCGAGATGCGTCGATTGATGCGACGTTTGGGAGAGATGGGCAAGACCATTATCGTCAGCAGTCACATTTTGCCTGAGTTGGCGGACGTATGTAACAAGGTTGGGATTATTGACTCAGGTAAGATGATTGCGAGCAACGACGTGGCATCGATTATCAAGCAAGTCAGTCCGAATACGACACTCTTGGTAACATTAGTGCATGCTCAAGATGTGACCAGAGGAAGCGATTTATTATCGCAACAGGATATCGTTCAGAACGTAGTGGTCGATGACTGTACGTTGCGGGTGACTTTGCGACCTGAGGTCAGCGACTTTTCGTCACTAGCGATGTTATTGGCGGGTCAGGGAATTGCGTTCAGCAAATTTGCGCAAGAAGAGATCAATCTCGAGTCGGCATTTATGGCGTTTACGAAGGGTGCAGGAGCGAAGATCTAATGAGTGATGCGATGCGACGATGGTTTCCGCATGAGGATTGGTTGATCGTTCTGCTGGGAAGTGTATTGTTGGCGCTCTGTACGCAATTGGTGCGGATCAAGCCTTCGGAAGGTGGATCGGAGAAGGTTACCGCAAATAAGGTGACCGTAGAGAATCTAGGGAAGGGAAAGATCGCCAAGTTAGAGCAGTGGGTAAGCGATCCGACGGATGCGATTTATTCGAAGGCGGGGG
>JBIJCS010000300.1:0-6333 GCA_044344575.1 Pirellula sp.
CTGCATGGGTTCAATCTAGAACGCGCCACCACCGCCGAATCCACCGCCACCACCTAAACCACCTCCACCGCCAAGGCCACCGCCACCGCCGAGACCGCCTCCACCACCGAGGCCACCACCAGCACCGCCATTAACACCCGTGCCGAAAGTCGGAATCGATCCATCGACCCCCATGAACATCGGTGAACTGGTAACACGTACGTAACGGCGATCACCGGAAATCACAGCCGTGGCAAACATGAAAGTACCAGAAGGAATCGGCACAACAATCGGCATGTAACCAACGGATCCGCCCCGGAAGAATGGGTTAGCTCGGCCATTGAACCCGTTGGATCCAAAACCATTCCAACCACCTCCCATACTACCTCCTCCTGAACCACTGCCACCCATGGCAAATCGTTGCAGCATCGCCATGTAAGCCCAATTCATGTCCGCATCGCCATTGACCATCGCGTTGTTGTTCGCTTGAATCGCATTGGCTGGGTCTGCATTCGCCGGATTAGCATTCGCAGGATTGTTCGCCCCAGGTCCAGCTTGCGCTAGTACCGCTTGCCCCGCAAAAGTCTTCTCCGCTTGCACCTTCGCTAATTGTGCTTGAACCATCGGCTCACTGCGATGGCCTGTCTTGACTTGTGCCACATACACCGACTCCTTGTCCAACGGGATCTGCTGCGTGACTACCTTCTGATCCGCTGTCCCATAATCGGTGACCAAGTTGACGGTAACTTTTCCTCCCGCCACTTCGCCCCAAATCTTCCGAACCGAGATCTTGTACTCGCCGGCATAACCTTGAGCACAAGCATACGTTTCTGAAAACCCATCCTTCGCTGGCTTGTCTAACGCCGAACCATCAGCAAGCAATACACCTCCACCAATCGTTCGTGGATTGCTTGAACTGCAAACGCTACCCGAAGGCTCTTCAACCACCAAGTCTACGTCGGCATCACCGGTCCAAGTCACGCGGACAACCAAGTCCCTGGTTTGAGCCTTCTTCATCGCTTGTTCAAGGGCAAAGGCCTCCATCTTGCGACCTTCAGAATTCAACCGCAAATAAGCCGCTTTTGCTGACAACAATGCCTTTTCGATAAGCGGAAGATGATCGTCCGACCACGACTGGCTCAAGATGCCCGTAGAAGCCCAAACAATGCTGTCGCGATCCTCTAACTCCAAACCCAATCGCAATCCTGCCTCAAGAGGCAATCGTTCGCTGGGAGCCGCGCGATGCACATCGCGATAAATCCCCAAAGCCTCCTTCTTCAACCCTTGGCCTTCCAAATACTGTGCGATCTTCATCGCCGAAACAGCATCGGCACCAAAGTCCACGCTCGAAAGCAGTACTCGTTGAATGTCCTTGCCAGAATGACCACTCCCTTGCATCGCTATGCTCAATGCTTCATACATCCATGGAGCTGGCAACGACTCGCGAAACACCACGTTCAAATGATCGACGACTTCTTGAAAAGCCGCTTTGCCCGCAACGTCGTCTTTCGATTCGATCGCCCGAGTCGCAGCATTCAACTTCTCTTTCACCCATCCGGCAAACTGTGCCTCTACGTCCGCTCGCTCGTTGCCTTCCGTTGCAATGAGTTTCTGCACACAAGCAACAGGATCAACGGAAGCCTTCGCAGCATCGGCAGACTTCTCAGGCGTATCGGTGACATCCATCATGCCACCCATACCACCCATGCCTCCCATTCCTCCCATGCCGCCGCCCATTCCACCCATGCCGCCGCCCATTCCACCCATTCCGCCGCCCATGCCGCCCATTCCACCCATGCCGCCGCCCATACCACCCATGCCACCCATGCCCCCCATACCACCCATCATCCCGCTCATCACAGGAACAACAAGGTCGCCAACTGGGTAGACACGAACAACGTTCGCGGAATTCTTCTTGTTGGTGATCTTCATGACTTCGTCTTGAATGACATAAGTCAGATTCATCGGTTCAAGTATCAATTTCAATGCAGATCGCAGTGAAATCTCAGGCACGTTGAGCGTTACAGGTTCTTCTGGCGTAATGCTCTCTTCATCAAGCCCCTTCGGATCGATCACGATCGGAATACCGTACTGATCCGAAAAAGTCTGCATGACCGTACTCAACGGAGCGTTATTGAAGGTCACTTCTCCACGGTCTCGCAATGCACGGAAGATTCGTCGCTCCGTCTCATTACCACCCGACAAGTCGATGGTGCCATATCGCTCCAAACGACGCGCACTAAGCGCTTGCCAAACGTCCGCTGGCGGGTAACGAACCGGTGGCTCATCCACAAACGGAATCAACGCTTGTTCGGTTAAGTACAACGCATCGACGAATGCCTTCGATCGTTGATTGACCACGTCCATGATCAAACGATAGTTCGCCAACGAACTCGACTCATAGTTGACGACTTTGTCGATCACTGAATTCGGTGATAAATCGTGAACTTGAGGTGCAATCTCGTTGTTCGCTGCGGAGTACAGTTGTTGCTCAATCAAAGAATCAAATCGCTGAACGAGTTGCTGGATCGTCGCTTCGCGGCGATCGCGATCCGCCAACAAGCGGCGAGCAGCAGAAGCACTCGATTGCACCGCTTCTGATCGAGCAATACGCTCACGCATGTCCGCTTCGGCTCGCGCTGTCGCTTGAATCCCCGCTCCTAATCGCGACTCAAGCTGTACTCGACTCGCTGGATCCAACTCCGGAGAGCGTCGCACTTGATCTAACAACAACTTCAAGTCACTCTTCGCAACCGATGGATTATCCGAAGCACGAGCACGACTCAATTCCGACATCACTTGACGCTCGAGAGCTTGTGCAGCAACGCGACGCATCTCCGCATCGCGGTTGAGCAAATCTCCATCAGCAGAAAGCTCCCCAAAAGGATCTGCTCCAATCGGGGCTTCTGAGCCACCGGCCGGCGGCATCAATGGATCTTGATTCAACCCCGGATTTGCTGCCGGGAATGGGCTGTCTGCCGGTACATTACCCGGCAATTCTCCCGCTGGTGTATCCCCTGCCGGCGCATCACTCGGTGCTGGTTCTCCAAACGGATCCTGACCCGCCGGTGCCGGATCACCAAACGGATCGTCCGACGGTGGCTGCACCCGAGCTGTTACAAACTTGACGATCTTCGGCCCAACCACCTTCTCCTTCTTACCCCCCACTCCCGTCGCTTCATCTCGCTGTGGCAACTCAGCCTTCATGCTCTTGCCACTCCCGCCAATCGATGCAGCTTCCAAGATCGACTGCGCTTCCAAATTGTTCGGAGAACGATCTAAAGCCTCTTTTGCAATCGCCTTCGCGGCAACGTGGTCTCCGACATGCAAAGCAAACTTCGCATCCTTAACCAAACTATCCGAGGAACCACTCAACACGTCACCCAACTCACGCAACGCATCCGATCCAGCCGTCGGCAACAAAACGCCACCGTTCCCACTCGCCTTGCTAATCAACGCCCCCACAAATCCCAAATCCGGATTCGAACCCTCGGATACCAAATTCCAAGCTAAAGACTTCTTCTGACCCGCCAACTCGCCGTCGATCCGAAGTGTCCCCTCCAACTTCTTGGCTTGCAATGTTCCAATCAAAATCGAATCGCGATCGCTGCGAATCGGTGGAATCCGCTCTGGATAACGAGTCGTAATCCCAGCCGGCCAATCCGCTTGCGTCGGCCAAAAGACTGGACGCGATGCAACCTTCGCTAACTCGCCACCAATCTGCTGCAATGTCATCCCTTGAATGTTCCCCCGCACAAATACCCGCCCACCCGTGTGGTTCGCAAGCGTACTGAGGAACTCACAATCCGTTCGCGGACCAATCGCTAAAGAACTGACCGAACAGCGATCCGCGACCAACTCACCGACCAAGCCATCGAACTCCTTGGTGTTCATCAAATTCGACAATTGAACGCCATCGCCGATGTAAACAATCGACTTCTCTCCCGCTCCCTTCAACGATTGCATCGCCGCACGCAATCCACTCGCAATGTCCGAAGTCCCCAACGGAACCCGCTTCTCCAATTGCTCCATGCCAACCTGAACACGCGTATCCTCCGGCTTCGCCGATGCAACATAAACTTCCGTTTGAACGTCACAAGCCAATACCGATACCGTTGCCCCTGCAGGCAACGATTCAAGAATCGACGAGGCAATGTCCAACGACTCCCGACGGAAGACACCATTCTGCGATGCAGATGTATCCACCAGGATCGCAACGCGAGGAGCTAAACTCTCCTCCGCTAGCGTCCCCGACATCAAACTCAACGCAAACAACGTCTTGCCACTGCTCTCCACCGTCGCCAACCGACTCGCCTTCGATGCCGGTTGCACCGTCGTCGCATAAACATCAAGCGTCGCGACCGGAGTCCCAACCGCTAACGCAAATCCGATCGCCAACTGTGGCAATCGACGAATACTCCTACGCAGGTCTTCTCGCGAAGAAGACCCCTTTTGCGAGGAAATGGACTGATTCCGAGTACGGTGAATCCGCATGGCGACTCGCTCCGAATGGCTCAAAAGGCTGGACAAGGTAACGTAAGGATGTTCATCGTATTTCTGCCCCCAAAATGTTGCCATTAAAAAAGGGGCAAACAAGAAAGATTCGTTCGGTAGTATCGGTTTCCACTGTCAGGTCGACCCAGCCGATCTTGACGATCTGAACGGTTCTGAAAACCCGCCGACCCCAAAATCCCGCCAACACCAATATCCCGCGGACACACCGAAATACTGCCCTAAACGACGAAGTCAACCAAATCGGTCTCTTTCTCGACAAACATCATCCGCAGAAGTGCAAACGCCGTACCAAAACCAGCAAGCACTCGTCAAAAGCTGTTTTTCGTAAGCAATCCAAGCAACTCTCGCTCAAGAAACCCCTTTTTCAACCCACACGGAAAGCCCAAGCAACCCACTCCGGCACCCAACACTCCACCCATTGCCCAACGCGATGTGTAGCATTTTTGAACATCGCCCCTCCGGAATTCTCCCCGCGAACGGCAAAGTCAGCGAAGGCGTTAAATCTTTCCAAATCGACTCATCCTGCTCCACCAAACCTGCCGAGTCATCCAGAGACGATGCTCCATGTACCCTCGTTTTCGGATCTCTCCACCGACGAACCGGGAATGACGCCTCGCCACTCGTCGGTACCAACTCCGACACACTTTCGATGATCCAATTAGTCGCTGATCCAAAGGAACGGCCCCGATGCTCCGGATATCCACCGCCACCCTCGCTGGCTTCCTCGTCGCCCTCTCCATCGCTTCCTCGACGACAACCTGCTACGCGCAATCCGAAGCCCAGAATGCCTCCGCTCGAGAAAGCAAAGGTGGACTCATCAGCCGTTTCCGCGCAGCAACCACAAAATATCGTCAAGATGCGGAAGTTGACCCTAAACTCAATGGACAACCCAACCGCCCAAACTGGCCTAACCTTGCCAACCCCTGGAAAAAGCCGACCGAAGAAGGAGAACTCGGAAGCATCCAAGGCCCGATCGCTCTCAATCGCGCTTTGAAACCAACCCGAGAGCCATTCTCCCCCAAACCGAACCGGGAATCCCAATCCCGACCAACTTCCGAACCAAACCGATCGACCCGAGCACCCGCACCCACGACACAACAACCCTCTTCTCCAGTTTCGCAAGAGTTCACTCCTGCTATTGTACCCAACAACCGTCTCACTCCACCGAGCTACGTCACTCCACCGAGCTACCTCACTCCGCAAGAAGACGGTGCTTTTGAATCCAACGAACTCACCGAAATGGAATCAACCGCCCTCGCTGCGACGTCTCCCTCCAACAAACGGGAACTGAAGTCCTACGACGCCTCGCCAAACGATTCCGCCTTCAACCCTTCGAACACCAGTCGACGCAAGACCACTCCGGCGACAACTGCACAAGCGGCAAAGGGAACACAAGACAAACCACAAAACAAACCTCTACGAGAACTATCGCCCCTATCAGAACCTAACCTGACAGAGCCTAACTCGTCGGCTCCCCTCGATGCCGCAACCACTGAAACAAGCACTCGCTTAACCGACGCACCATCACCACAACCGACAGCCAAGCCGTTCACTTTGCCCGAAGCGAAAAACGAAGTCCGATCCGATGCAGCAGGCACAAGCTCGCGCCGGATCCCCGCGACACCTTCCTCCGGACCAACCTCGCTTGCGATCAGCGAAAAGGTTCCCCAAAAAACTCGCCCCTCCGCAGGTCTGGATGTCCGAGCACCACAACTCCGTCTGCGTGTTGACGGCCCAACTGCGATTCCAGTCGGCCAATCCGCAACCTACACGCTCCACGCCACCAACGAAGGTACCGACAAAATCGAAGGACTGCTAATCCGTGCCGCTGCACCACGA
>JBIJCS010000301.1:0-6328 GCA_044344575.1 Pirellula sp.
AGTGGCCCCACCGTTGAGCATCAGACCGAACCTCAACAGGTTCACGACGCGATCGAGATTAGCGTCAGGCAGGACCATTACCGCATCACAACCGCTCAGTTCCATCGTTGCTGGAGTGAGTTTCCCTGCCGCTTGTTGCAGAACTTTTCTTCCGCTACTGCTGCTTCCGGTCATCACGATGTGGTCCACACCGCATTCGATCGCTTGCTGCGCACTGAGAATGCTGCTATCGAGAACGGTGATCAGTTCGGAGGGAATACCGCAAGCGACTGCGATGTTCGCAAGTTCTTGTGTGACGGCTTCGCAACCCGGTGCAGGTTTGATGATGACCCCATTTCCAGCAGCGAGTGCATGGAGCATTTGCGATCCGGTAAGAAAGATCGGGTAGTTCCAAGTCCCAATGATCAGGACGACACCGAGTGGAGATCGTTGTACTTCGGAGCGCAGCGAGCCCAACCACATCGGCGTATCCCAAGGGGATGTATAGCGAGTGCGCAAGACGCGGGCCATCGATCGACTGAGCCATTTTGCGGTTTCTGCGAGAGGCAATAGTTCCGCAGTGATCGTTTCGAGATAGCTCGTGCGCATCGGAGCAGTTACGCCGTTTGCGAGCACCTCGCGTTGCTCGACAATTTTGGATGCGATACGTCGAATGTGTTTTGAGCGTTGGCTTACGGAGCGTTGGGACCAAGCTTGTTGTGCGAGACGCATCCGATCAATGGCTTCGGCAAGTCGCTTGTTTTCGGCAACTCGCTTGTTTTCGGCAACTCTATTTTCCAGAGTCATTGTTTGCCGGCATCCTTCCGCTGATCTTTAACAACGCTTCATCGGTCCGTAGGTACATAGCGTTTTTGTAGAATGAGGGAGTTGCAAACGTTCTACCTGTGATTTCGTTTTTGCTTACCAGGGTAAATTCTTTGCTCGGTTTAACCCAAGTTGCAACGCCGTCTTCGCTCAGGAATAGAACATGATCGTTGACATAAACAGGGCTTGCAGAATAGTTTCCACCGAGGCGTTCCATCCAGTGACGATCTCCGGTGCGGGCATCGACGCAGGAGGCAACACCGTTGTCTGAAACGAAATAGAGAAGATCTCCGATCAGCAGTGGCGTTGGGGTACTTGGAGCACCGCGTGTATTTCTCCAGACGACGTTCGTTTCAGTAACATCGCCGATTCCACCTAATCGCACGGCCATCAATTCAGGATTGTCGTAGTCATGGTTGTAAATCACAAGATCGTCGATCAAGAGAGGTTGGGGGACGACGGACCAACCTGGCGCGAGGACTTTCCAAATTTCCTTACCGGTGTTTGGTTCATAGGCAGCGAGGTGGTTAGGGCCGGGTGCGAGGATTTGGGGTTCTCCCTTGACCATTGCAACACGGACCGTACCGAAGGAGTGGGAGATTTGTGCCGGAACGCTGCGTTGCGTTCTCCAGACCACTTTGCCATTTGCGGCATCGAGAGCGCAGACGAAGGGGTTGGAACTCCCGTCGCAGATGATAAAGAGCTTCTCATCAAACAGTACAGGGGATCCGCCGCTACCGTGTACAGGCGGGTATACGAGTTCTTCGCACAGCCAAACGATACGACCATCTGTTGGGTCGAGTCGTGCAGTACCTAACGTTCCGAAGTGAACGAAAACCGCATCGTCTAAAACGATCGGTGTTGGGCTTGCATGCGAATTCTTTGCATGGATCGCGGGGACCTTATCCACCGTTTTGATTTCGCGTTCCCAACGCGTCTCACCGGAATCGGCGTTCATAGCCAGGACACGTAGCGACAAGCCTTCTCCTCGTGGTACGGCGGTGGTAAGGTAGAGGGTACCTCGGTGGATGGAAGGTGATGACCAACCGAGGCCGGGGATGGTTTTACGCCATTCGACGTTTTGCGTATCGGACCACTGCATCGGAGGTCGATGTTCAGGAGCATGTCCGGCGGAATCAGGGCCTCGGAATTGTGGCCAACTGTCTTGGGCAATCGTCTGCTGCAAGCCCAGTTGTATAGCAAGCGATACGACGAGCAATACAACGAAAGTGCGAGTGATACGCAGAGAGTTTAAGGACATCGCAGCGTTCTTGATTCGAGCTCCGTCATTTTTGTTTCGCATACTTTGGTGCTCGTTCACGGGGGTATTGGGGAGTGGAAAAGCAACGTCAGCGTATTTGTCGCCTTGGGGGCTGTCAAGCGGTTGAATATAAGCGGTATATCGCGAGGCTGCTATCGGTTTTTGAGCCGTAAAGCGAGCGCACAATACCGTCAAATCGACGATGGCGCGTAGCCACCGCTCGCCAGAGGGTTGAGGTCTTCCTGCTAACATCCACCGCTTGGCAGCGGATGGCTACCATTAGTGTCTTCCTGCTAACGTCCACCGCTTGGCAGCGGATGGCTACCATCAGTGCTCAGGCAATACAAGCCGTGCGGAATAGATCTAAGATGCGGCTTTGAAAAAACCACCAAGTGACCATTCCTTGGGAACCGTGCGAAGGTTTAGATCGCGAGTTGGGTAAGCCAACTCAATCTTCTCTTCAGCAAAGCGTTGGTGGATGGCTGTCAAAAGATCGTGGCGAGTAGGTAGACGCAGGTCTAAGCTTGCCAGAAAGATTCGAACTTTTAACTGCAGAGTGCTATCGGCGATCACTTCAAAGAATGCGGTAGGTTCTGGGTTTTTGAGAACGTTGGGGTGATTCAAGCAGATTTCGCGGAGGATTTCGCAAGCTCTAGTGGTGTCGGTGCCGTAAGCGACTCCGATGTCGATCATCAGGCGATTTGTGGAGTCGGACAGAGTCCAGTTCAGCAATCGACCGGTGACGAGATCTTTGTTGGGGATCACGAGTTCTTGTTGGTCGAAGTTCATGACGGTCGTGGCGCGCATTCGAATCTTGGATACCGAACCGGTGGTGTCTCCTACCGTGATCACATCACCGACTCGAATGGGCTGTTCGAACAAGAGAATCAAACCGGAGACAAAGTTTGCAAAGATTTCTTGGAGGCCGAATCCCAAACCGACACCGAGGGCAGCGACAAGCCATTGGATACTTGCCCATCGCACCCCGAGGCTGTTGAAGGTCATCGCAATTCCGAGGATCAGAATGGTGTAACGTGAAATGGAAGTGATGGCGTAGCGAACGGCATTTTCTAGGGGCAGGTGTTGGAGGAGGGCGATTTCGAGCAAGCCGGGTAGGTTCTTTGCCGCGACAACGGTCATGACCGCAGCGGGAATAGCCAAGAGGAGGTTTGCAAGAGTTACAGGAAGCTTTTCGTCAGGTGTTGCGCCGGCTACGCTCCACAATTCGATCGAATCCAGCGCGCCTACGGCGGGCAACACCGAGGACCAAATGAATGCGATCGCTGCGATAGCGGCGAAAACGAGGGTACTGGAAACCAACCGCATCGTCTGGGCATTGATCTGCGAAAGGTCTGCTTCATTGGTCGGCGTTAAAGGAGCACTAGCGGTAGCCAACACAGAAGCATCCGAGTCGCGACGACGAGCTTCTTCGAGTCGCTGTCTGGCTTGCTGGACAATCAAGGTTCTACGTCGAAGCAATAGCCATCTGCAGATCAAACAATAGAGCAATAGGATACCGATCAAAGTAAGGAAGCTGGTGTGCAGGTGCATCGCCAAGCGGGTGGCGGTGTAGTGGTAGCCCATCAAACTCATTCCGAGCAAGAACAGGGGGGCGGCGCAGAGTCCGGTGTACCAAACGAAACGCAAGCGATCGGTCCAGCCCCCGGCATGGGACTCCAGGTATTCCTTTAAAGCACCGTGGCGTGGATGCAATACATTGATCAAGAAGATCGTTGCCATGAAGAGCAGAACACCGAAAAGCACACGACCTAGGGTGTTTTCCGCTTTCCATTCAAGGTCATTGGCGACTACGGCATAAAAGCCAACGCACGGCACGGCCAAGTCAATAAACCATCGCAGTTGTCTTCGCAAAACATTCGTCGAGTGAGACGACCATTGAAAGTGGGATTCCGCTAACCCGCCCGTACGGGCGATTTGACGAAAGAGTTCCAAAGGAAAAAAGTAACGCGCGCTGACGAGGAGTCCCCAACCGATGGCCGATGCGAAGGAACTATTTTCCGCAACCGCTAACAATCGCCATCCCAACAATAAGTGGATCAATGGCAATGGCGCGCTGAGCAGGATGCACAGAAGCAGAACTTTCAACGTAGGTAACAACGACGTCGTCGTCGACTTGGCAGCTAACACACCCGCTTTGGAAACTGTTTGTCGCATGCGTGTTGTATACGCTGCCAAAAGCAGTAGTCCGGAGAGGAAGAGGGCATACGCCCAAGTGTGTTCCTTGAAGTCGTTGTACAAACGGATCGGGATTTCACGCCATTGGGCTAAGATTCCGAGCCGTTTCGTTTGCTGGATGACTTCGGGCCAATCTTCGACCGCAAAGGGATCGGTTGAGCGTATCCATAGAATATGCTGATCGATGAAATTGCGGTACTTACTGACGTGTTCGATCAGTTGTTGGTGAACCAATGCCAAATTAAAGAGTGTGTCTGCAGCGTTATTTGCATCGATGCGAAACTCATCGACAATTTTGCTTTCGGTAGCTTGGAGCAACAGTCGTTTTTGCGCGACATCCAGAGAGTCAAAGTCTGCTACAAGCGTATCGAAGTCGACGCGAGGAGCGGTCGGATCCAACCCTTCTTCATACTTGGCCTTCAAATCGTCGAGTTCTAGAATGCGCGATTGAACTGCGATGATCTTGGTTTGGCAATCTTCGAGCTCTTTGTTTAACTCTTGGATTTTTGGAAGTTCATCCCGTTGTCGTTTGAGCACGTTAGCAACCAAGCTTTTCATGCGGGAGACATTGAAATTCCCTTCGCGGGTTTCTTCTCCTGTCCTATCTGACCCCAAGCGTTCCATCATGATTCGGTAACGATCGGTCAGAGAGCGCAATTTCGTTTTCTGATCTTCGAGCATGCTGCGAGTGCGCGTTTGTTCACTCACTAACTCGCGCCATGAAGCAATCTGGGCTTGCAGGTCCAGAAGGTCTTTCGTGTCTTTTCCCTTCTCACCTTTTTCCTGGAGTTTTAATTGTTTGCTAAGGCGATCGAGCAGGTCGGCGTAACGTGAGATTTGTGTTTCGCGACGTTTTCCTAACTCTTCGGCGATCTCTTTGACACGCAACTGATAGAACTTTTCCTCAGCAATATAGAGTTCTTTGCGCAGAGGCAGCAATTCGGCTTCCGCTTCATAGGTACGTTGTTCGAGTTCGACCCTTCGTAGATGCGCATTGAGGGTTGCGAGCTTCGCACGAATGAGCAACTGATTGGCTTCACGAACTCTCGGGTCTGTGCCTTCTGGAACCGGTGCGGTCAGTTCGTCATTGAGTTTTGCGATTGCTGACTTATCGTCGTTGATGAACCTTGGAAGTTCTTTTTTGCGAACTTCGCGGGCCGCGATGGTTGTTTCGGTATCGGTGCGATTTTTGGTCGCTCCTTGCAACAATGCGCTGACCTGCAACTGAAGAGACTGAAGGTACTCGGGGCTGGACCACGTCAGCGAACCTTCGATGAACGGAGATCTAAAGTCGGGTTTTTCCTTCCGTTTCTTCGCTTCAGCTGTCGCGGTTGATGCCGCTTCGAGGGCCGCCGTGAAGTCCTTGACCGCCTTCTCTTCTTCAAATCGCTTCTTGATTTCCGCAAGAGTTGCTTCGTAGGTGCTGGTCAGGGAGGTTTTGAGGTTAGCGTCGATGTCGGTGGCTGATTGCAACTGCTGTAGTTGCGCGGCAACGGCATCTGCTGAAATTGCTGCAGAGTCTGGGTTGGTGGCGTTTGCAGGTGGGTTCGGTGGATTGTTCGGTGGGTTGTTCGCTGGGTTGTTCGGTGGGTTGTTCGGTGGGTTGTTCGGTGGGTTCACAGGCGGGTTCGCAGGATCAGTTCCTGCAGTATCCCCTCGATCTTGCGGAACAGTTGGTCTGTCCGCAGGGCCGACGGGAGGTTGATTCCCATCACCGGATGATTGACCGGCAGGAGTCTGCCGATTTGCCATCATGGCTTTGATGGAGTTGCGGCGTTGAGGTGTGGCGGAGGAATCGAATCGATTTTGCCCGACGGTTACGGGATGAGGATCGGTGTGTTGAGGGCTCGGAGCACTCGTAGGTTGCTTGGGGTTTTGAGTTAGTTTCGGATTTGGAGGGAGATTGGGGTTGGGAGGTAGGTTGGGAGTTGGTTGCGGGAAGGGTGGTAACTGGTTCAGCCCCTGCCCGTGGGCGACGGGTACGGTGAGCAATAGCGTGGAAATGGCGAGGGTGATCGCCAGTGCGGACGTGTGCAAAACAGACGTGTGCAAAACAAAGGATCCAGA
>JBIJCS010000302.1:0-6306 GCA_044344575.1 Pirellula sp.
AGCCTTGGATGGTGACATTGAATGTCCCGGAGTTTAACGCATCGTCCGTCATGTTCACGACGTTAAAGACCAACTCACCGGCTGGAACATTCAACACCGGTGGCGTGGCCCCCGGCACTGCGGTCACCGCGTTGATCTCTCGAGCGTCACGCTTGGAAAACACGACCAATGCAACATCGTACACGCGTGGAATGTCGATCGGCTGATTTGCAAACACGGTATACCCATGCTTGGCAATCGCCTCTCTCGCACGATCCAACGTAATCGATGGGGTGTTTTCACTCGGCGTAACCGTCACCAACCATGACGACTGCTGCGATGCTACTGGATTCGAGATGATCGATCCGTCTCCAGCGACGTACACACTGCGAATCGGCCCCAATGCCTTGTTCTTCGTGGACTCCGGCTGAACGATGTCACCGCCATACATCGTGGCTAATCGAACCGCTGCCGGTTGACGCAACCACGATCCAGGTGTCAAGGCTCGCGGATCCGTCAACGAACCCCTCAGCAACCGTGGAGCAGGCGGTAGGTTCTGTTGATCGGCAATCATCGTCACGGGATTCGCATGATCGAACAGAAACGGAAACCGCGTGCGAAAGAAAGGTAAAGGAACTTGATTCCCGCCGCGAGCTTGAAATCCCCAAAACAATGGATCAATACAAAACCCAAGACTTGCTACTTCGTTCTGCGCAATCGCTACCTGTAATTCATTCTGCGGTGCCGAGCGCGATCGACCCGCCGCATCATACGCGGCTTGCATCGTCGACACCGAATGCTCCGCTCCCCCAATGTCGTCAACCAGACACCAAGGTGACTCCAACGAAGGCTGCGCAATATTCGTCGTGTTGAACAACGCTAACGCATTGTCCCCCGCCGCCAAACCATGCGTAATCTGTACGCTGTCTTCCGCCTCTCGACCCGCTAACGGAATCATCAACCCAATCGCAACCATCCCCACCAAAATCACGACCATGGCAAAGATGACTTCGAGCATCGTCAAACCATTGCGATTTTTCATCGAAGTTCGCTCCTGAAGGTCGAAAAGGGACAAGTTCAAAAAAGGTTGCATCGGACGAATAAGGATCTAGCCAATCGATGGCTACTGCGCAGTGACATTGGAACTGTACGTACCACGCCGTGTTAGTTCCACCATATCCCCAAAACTGAGGTTATCGAGGTTCAAACCTAAAATCGCGGTCTGCGTCTCTATGTTGACAATCGGCGATGCAGATATCGATCCCGAGGAAGGACTCAATCGCACGACGTACGAATTCAAATCTGTCAAATTGCTCAAGACACCATTGCGGGTCGCGTTCTTGAGTGCAAACGCATTCCTCGCAAAAATCCCTTGATCCAACGGCATCGTCACTCGATCGATCTTGCCGATGTGAAAAAACAAATCATTGGTCGCATCAATGCGCGTTAAACCACCTTGATACGTATGGTCGTTCGCATTCGCACGCACCCGGCGATCGTTCGCCCAGATGTGCGATAACTGACCTTCCGGTGAAAACACGACATAGACTGGTCGCAACTGCTCAGGGATCAATGGAGTCGGCTCGTTGCCGATCCAATCCGAAGCAAACCGAACGCGATAGTCAAAATCTGGCGACGATGTCCCGTTGTTGTAGAAAATCGGTTGCTTCTCTGCAGTCAACGTCGTGTGGCCTGGCAGTCGCTTTCCAAATCCACTGATCGATAGATCGACACACATCCCACGCGGTAGCTGAATCGACTGCGAAAAAATTGGCTTGGGCCGCGGATAGATTTTAAAGGAGGTAAAAGTCGTCCCCTCCGGAATGTCTACATACGGTTCCTTCGCTCGCTCCGAATGACCATCAAAGGCCAATTCGTTCATGACCGAAAACCATATCGACTTGTCGTTGTTCTGATTGTCTAAATACCGCTTGTGTACCGAGGGTGATCTAGGCGATACGATCGAAAACCGACGTGTGGAGTTCCCAAAACTAATCTGCGATCCATTCGTCAAATACTCCGCAAGCAACCAATCGAGTCGGACATTACCACTCGTCTGCACTTGAAAGATCCGTACCTCTCGAATGCTCCCTTGGTTGTTCCCTTGATGAATATCCGCCAACGAATCATCGCCTACATAACCCGGCCCCGTCGGTACCGCCGGCGTTCCGCCATCGCCAGGCATTCGAGCCGTAAATACCACCGGCACCGGTAACATTGCTTCCGTCAGTGGTAACGGCTCTTCCGCAAGACTCAAACGAATACAAGCGTTGTACGGCACAAAGTTCGTATCCGGTGTCAGGGTTGGAGGATTGGTGGGATCCCAAGTCGTGGCAGTCTCGGATACATACCTGGTCCCCTGAAGCGTCGCACGCGACGACAGACGCTCGAACACAACCGCCACCGGACGATTGCGTCCAATCGCTCGCGCTCGCGCTGCATCCAGATAATTCTTAACCATGATCGCAGCTTGACTCGACTTGCGATCCGTCAACACCGACTTGACCCCAGGCAACACAACCGCCGCCATCACCGAAACCACACCCACCACCACCAATAACTCAAGCAACGTCAAGCCGCGCTTGAAGTATCTCTTCGCTTCGCGATCCAACAGATTCGTTCGCATTATTGGTATGCTCCGTTAATCGCATAATTCGTGATGTCGTCTTCAAACGCCTTGGGATTGATGATCGCACCAAGCCTCAACGTGGGATCCGTACGAGGAAACCAAGGATCGGTCGTGAGGATACGAGCGGGCGGAAGGGGTCTCGTATCGAGCCGTTCCCACAACTGATCATCTGAACGATCGTCGTATGGCACCGGGAATTGCACATCGGTTACAGAACGAGATTTAGGTCGCATCCTATACCTATCATCAGCCCGAAATCCTTCCATCTCCAACTCAAACCGTACTCCAGGTGTCCCGTCTGGTCCCGAAGAAACCACCAATGGAAACGCGATGGCAGAAGGCTTGTACACCTTGGTCTGCTGTTCACGCAGCCGATACCCTGGATCTGCTCGTCGCGAATCAATCGGATCCGCTAACGCATTCCCCGAAAAGCCATCGTTGTTCAAGCTTGGGTCCAGCAAATCCGGATGGAATCGAATTGTCTCTGGAAACCCCGTCGGCCAACGCACCCACCGAATCGGCCGACGATACGCATCGAGCAATTCGAGAAAGCCATCGTTGTCCGTATCCCCTATCTCCGATCGACCAAACAATTCAAGAGCCGAACTCCCGTTCAGAGTCGAGTCCTCAATGATCAAGTACAACAACTCCTCGTTCGTTACGAAATCAGTCCAATCGGCACGGGTTTGCGCCAACCGAGACTTAAGCCTCGCTGCCTTCGGCGATTCCGCTCCCGATGTAAAGATCGGAGTGATTTGCTGGGCGTTGTTCACGTTGCGTCGTACGACAAGCCCAGTCCAGTACCGCCGCATGATCGGAGCGATGGTTTTTATATCATGGACATGATCGGGCATTTCCTGCGCGATGATGTCGCGCAAGATCATTACCCGGATTCGCTCCACCAAGATTCCCTTAGACTCAAACTCCGGATCGTTCGGTGGAAGGAATTCCGTCGCCTCTTCAGGAATTGCTAATGAATATGGATTCGCTGCATCCTTGATGAAGTTCACCGGATAGCTTTCGTACTCTTGCATCCTCGCCATCAACACTTCGTTGATCTTGCGAATCGTTCCTTGCGTGCGAATGTTCGACGCTTCTGTCGCTGCAGCCCGATAAGCTACCAAGAACATGCTTGAGACCATCGTGATCAACCCAATGGTCACCAGCAACTCCACCAACGTCAAACCCGAAACTCGAGCCCCCATTGCGCGACTCTTGGAGCAACGACGACTCCTCACAGCCAACCGCTGAGGATGAACATCCCCAAGCCGAAGGTCGCATCGATCTTTCGTTCGTTGCTCTTTGTGATTGCTCATGATGCGTTCACTTTCTCCCAATGCCTCTGCTCAAAATCACTAAGCAATTATTGGGACTCACCGAAGGTTGGACCATCGATAAAGTTCGAACTGTTGTCATCAACAGGACGGAACTTCCCAAAACTTGGCAAGTAATACGGCAGCGGCGAGATACTTGTTGGTGGATAGAACATTCCGTTGGTCGTATTGACCGCGACTGCATTCCCCTTTGGAGTCGTAAACAACACCAACGGACTGTTGTTCGAGATGTCTTTCGGTGCCATGCATCCATACAAGTTGTCGTACCCCGCGTTCATGATCTGGAACGTCTTGGGATTCGAATACAACAACGGCGATGGAGAGACCGATGTATTCAAATCGGTGGAAAGAAATGGCCGTGCACAGTTCGGGGACTGTGTCACGTCGCCCGGAACATAAAAGTTGTAGTACCCTGAAAACTGATAGGTGTTGCTATCGAAGTAAACGATCGGACGGCCACCTTGTTGCAACGTCGGTCCGCTTCCGATGTACACGGGCATCAAGTCATTCGCGACGTTTTCGCCGAATGCTGACTCGTCGATAGAAGCAGTCCCTGTGTCATTCAAGGTCAAGCGACTTGTCTTGAATTCAAAAAAAGCGTTCTCACGCTGAGTGTTGTAGATGTATCCACCAGTCCCCGACGGATTTAACTTCAACGGTCCGCCAGGACCGGTGATCGGTCGCTGCGCATCGCTGCTGAACCCACCCAAGAAGAACACGAGTGCTTCGGCAGGATCAAACACGCGTCCCCCAAAAGGATGTGCGCTCGGATCATTGTCGTTGCGAATCCCAATGTTATTCGCGGCATTCGCCGGATTGAGCAACGCGAGCTCCGAAATAATGATGTTCGGAAACGCCTTGCGCAAGTGGGCTTCCATCCGAGGCCAGGAGCTACCGTCCGGTGGATAGTCTCCGTACTTCGTACGATACGCTTCTACTGCTGTCGCTATGTTCGCAATCTCTGCTGCTTGCGCTCGCTTCAAGATCGCCACCCGAGCCGCATTGACGCCCCAAGCCAACAACCCGGCTAAGACTCCAAGAATCGCCATGACAACCAACAATTCGACAAGCGTAAAACCATGTCGCGATGCCCTGCTACGGACACCAACGGTTGATAGCTGCTTTCGATTCATGATCCGCCCTCGCTCGTTTTACCTAGTTGACTTCTCTTCGCCTCAGCTACCGCCGTTCGAACGGTAGCCTTCAGACTCGCTGTCTCTGATTTGTCGCAAGCTCAGGGTCGTTGCCAACCCACGGCTTTCGCTAATCTCAAGCACCTGTGGAAATTACTTGCTCAAGCTCGTGATCAAGGAGATCAAAGGCATGAACAACGAAATGACGATGAAACCGACCGCTACCCCAAGGAACACGATCAACAACGGCTCGATCAACTTCGTCAATCCTTCCGTCATCACGCGAACCTCTTCGTCGTAGTTGTCCGCGATCTTGTACAACATCGTGTCCAACTCACCCGTCTCTTCACCCACGTCGATCATGTTGACCACCAAGTCGTCGATCACACGGGAACGTGTCTTGAGCAAGTACATCCCTGCACAAACCAAAGCCCCAATACCGATGGTTCCCAAACTCATCCCTAAAAGCTGTCCAGCACCACCTGTATTCTTCGACGGTGCGCCGTCCGCCGACTTGCCCGCTCCTCGGCCGGCTGTTAAAGCCACCGACAACATCATGATCCCGGGGAACATCCCCATCCAAACCCAATAAAACAACGCCATGGGATGGAAGCCCAAGACCGAATTCTCTTTCATCGGTTTGGAAATCGTTTCCCCCTCGCGAATCGCTTCAGAGACTTTGCTGAAGATCTTCTCGAACATCGCATTCCCAGAAGTTTCCCGGGTAATGTTCAACGCTTCCAAAATCGGAACCCCTGAAGTCACCAACGTACCGAGCGTCCGAGTCGTCCGGGCCAAAATGTTCTTCTCAATCAAATTGCCGAAAACAGGCACTTTGATGATGAACATGTCAAAACCCATCCGCCCATGCTTGAACTTGCGGATCAACTTGCCAACCAACCAAATCACCACCGGCAACAAGAACATCAGCCAGAAATATCCCACCACGTAATCGCTCATCGCCATGAGCAACACGGTCGGAGCTGGTAATTTGAGATCGAACTCGTCGAACATCTTCTTAAAGGTCGGAACGATGAAGAACATGATCCCCGCAAGAATCCCCACTGCGACCAAAACGACCGCAATCGGGTAAATCATCGCTCCCTTGACCTTCCGCTTGAGCGATTCGGCTCGCTCCAAGAACTCGGCAAGCCGCTGAAGGATCGTTTCGAGTGCACCACCCGCTTCACCCGCTTTGATCATGTTCACGTACAACCGACTGAACACCTTC
>JBIJCS010000303.1:0-6292 GCA_044344575.1 Pirellula sp.
GCCTCATCGGCCAGCCTGGTACGCGCTAAATGATACGATGAGCGAGTTTTACTCGAAGGATGGCTTCTGAGCTTCTTTCTTGACGCGATCGTTTTTACCGACGAACTCAAGGATAGCTCGTGTTCCCGCATCACCGACGCGAGGCTTGGCCAAACGCATGATGCGAGTGTAGCCACCGGCACGATCCATAAACCGAGGAGCCACGGTGTCAAACAACACCCGCACGGCGGTTTTGTCGCGGAGCATTGCCAAGACACGTCGACGGGCAGTCACGCCTGGGGAGCGTGCATCGCACCACTTTTGCCAGGAATCGCTCTTTCGCCATTGCTTCCAAGCATCCGATCCGCGTTCAGCGGTGGTAGCGAAAGCTTCTGCGGCCTTTTCGGCTGCGAGCCCCTTCTTGGCAATGGTGATGCACTTTTCAACGATGGGACGAATTTCCTTCGCCTTTTCAATCGTTGTGATGATGCGTCCAGGTACCTTCGGCGCGTTGGTATCGAGTTCCGTGTAGGTCTTCTCAGTCAAGAAGATAGCGGAAGCCAGGTTGCTGAAGAGTGCCTTGCGGTGCGACGGGCTACGTCCGAGTACTCGACCTTTTCTAAGGTGCCTCATGATTACGTCTCAGGTATTCGCTAAAAATGGTTGTCTATAATCTTAACTTTATCGGCTTCAGGAGGGGCAGTACCCAACTGAAACTTGGGATGACGCGTTTGAACGCGTCAAGCGGTTATCGCATGGACGAAGGGATTCGCATCCCGAGGTGCAATCCGATACCGCTGAGCTTTTCGCGAACTTCATGCAGCGTGGTATCTCCGAAGTTTCGCACCTCGAGCAATTGGTCTTCGGTACGTTGGACTAGGTCTCTGACATAACGAATTCCTTCGCTCTCAAGGCAGTTGTTTGCACGAACCGACAGCTTCAGGTCGCTAACCAGCATGTTCAGTTTCGCTTCCAGTTGGGCTTCTGCACTACCGGGCCCGCCACGGGCGACTGCGTGAACTTGTCGTCCCAATTCACCGGACTGAACGAACGGGTTAAGGTGCTTGCGAAGAATCTTGGCACCTTCCACCATAGCCAATTCGGGAGCGAGGGATCCGTCGGTCCAAATTTCGATGATCAAGCGGTCGTAGTTTGTCTTTTGACCGACGCGGGTTTCCTCGACGGTATAACGGACTCGAACCACTGGGCTGTAAACGGCGTCGACAGGGATGATACCAATTTCGTGGTCACCTGTATTTTGCTCGGAAGCAGCAACGTAACCACGGCCGTTCTCGACAACCATTTCCATCATGAAGTCTGCATCGCCCGTGAGGGTTGCGATCACGTGGTCTTTGTTGATGATTTCGACATCGGAATCCGTTTGAACGTCTGCACCGGTGATCGGGCCGGCTTTCGAACGCATGACGGTCAGCACGCGGGTATTGTCGCTATGGTTTTTCACCACTAAAGCTTTGACATTCAATACGATCTCGGTAACGTCTTCGAGGACGTTGGGGATCGAGCTGAACTCATGCTGAGCACCGCGAATCTTGATTTGGGTGATCGCACTTCCTTCGAGGCTAGAAAGCAGGACACGCCGAAGGCTGTTGCCGATGGTCGCCCCGAAGCCCCTTTCGAAGGGTTCTGCAGTGAACTTGCCGTATGTAGAGCTCAGTGTCGATCGCTCTGCCGAGACTTGACTCGGCAACTCTAAACCGCGCCATCTTACGTGCATATCTAAATCTCCCGAAACAAACCAAACCGTTGAATTCAATACCTTGAAGGATCCGAGGGACCTGAGTCGAACGACTTAGACCCGACGTCGCTTACGAGGACGGCAACCGTTGTGTGGAATCGGTGTAGTGTCTTCGATTTGTTTTACTGTGATGCCGGCAGCTTGAAGGGCCGTGATTGCGGACTCACGGCCCGAACCTGGACCTTTCACTCGCACTTCAATTTCTTTCACACCGAACTTGGCGGCCTTTTCAGCAGCTTGTTGGGCCGCCATTTGACCTGCGAACGGAGTGCTCTTGCGCGAGCCCTTGAAACCGCAAGTACCCGCACTTGCCCAACAAAGGGTGTCACCCCGAGTGTCGGTGATTGTGACTTGGGTGTTGTTAAACGTCGCCTTGATGAAAGCGATTGCGGAACTGACGTTGCGTCGAACCTTGCGTCGTTTGTTAGCGTCTTTGTTTGCTTGCTGCTTTGCCATACTTCAGAGCCGTTTTAATCTGGTGAACGTCTATGTCGTCGTAAAATGAATCGGTTTTGTGACGCGAATCCCTGGGACGTGGCTTCTCGGAAAATTGATCCGATTGGCTCGGTGAACCTGTAAATCCGGGTCGGTTTTCGAAACAGTGTCAAGATTCCTTCGAAAGTGCCATTTTGGGGGGCAAGCGTAGGATAGCAAAAGATGCATCCAATGCCCCCGAAAATTATCGAAGGTCCTTGACCCCCTTCTTCCCTGCCACTGTCTTTCGGGGCCCTTTACGGGTCCGAGCATTGGTTCGGGTTCGTTGTCCGCGAACAGGCAAGCCGAGTTTGTGCCGCATGCCACGGTAACACTTGATTTCGCGAAGTCGATGGATCGCCTGTCCAATTTGCCGACGCAGAGGACCTTCGACCGTAAAATCTCGTTCGAGCAAACTAGCCAGCCGGCTCAATTCGTCTTCATCGAGTTCTCTTGCTTTTTTAGTCGGATCGATCTTCGTATTGACGCAGGCTTGTCTAGCGATGGATGGTCCAACGCCATAAAGATACTGCAACGAGTAAACGACCTGCTTGTCATTAGGGATGTCAACACCGAGCAATCGCGGCATGCTTGCCTACCTCTAAACCGTTAACCAGACAGGATTTAACGAAAAAATAAGGAACCGACGCGGGTGAAATCTGGCGAATGCCAAGCATAGTTCCCGCGATCAGTCTAGGAAGGGGAGAAGTGTACCCAACGAACCGGGAGTTCTGCAAGGGTCAAAAATTGGAATGAAACGCTTTTTTCCCTTCGGTTTTTCCGATTGGTTCTCAAGAATTCAAGACGGGTGATTCGTAGAGAAGTTGGAAAATTTAGGATTTATTTGTTATTTCGTATCGTTCATCCAAGCGGGGACTTGGATCGATTTGAGTCGGGCGAGGAGAAATAGGAGCCCGGTCCAGATGACGAGAATGGGGATTTCTACGTTGAAATCTAGTTTTCCGGTCTGCCGCAGAACGGATAAAAGGCTAGCCAAGAGGAATAAAGGCCCGACGACCACGGTGAATTTATCGATACCACCGAGCAGAAAAGCCAAGATTCCGATGGAGGCCAACCCGAGGGTCCAAACCCAGTCGATCGAAGGGGCAATTCCTAAGGCGCTCAGGAGCCATCCTATACCTACCGCTATCAATAGGAATGGTAGCAATAGGGTCTGTTTGTCGGACATTGCTTTTGCCTTTCCTCAGCTTGCCAGAACGTTACTTCACTGGAACAGTATCGATTCCATTTGTGTCGACCCGGTCATTGTATCAGCTCGGTACTGTAGATTGTAGTCGCCCGATATCTCGTAGATTTTTCGATTTGGGTGCCAAGAGTGCTTTTCCCTTAGCCAACTCATTGGCGGTCACCATATCGGCAGTTACCTTATCGGCATTGTTATCGCTTCCAAAATCGGGGCGTTAGGGAACGCCCCATTTCTTTTTCAGTCCCCATTGCAAGATGAATAGGGCACCGAGAGCGAAGAACTGGAGCCACGAGTCGAGACCGGTGTCGCCGAGCCGGAAGGACTCGATTGCCGTTTCGGTCGTTTGGCGTCTGCGTTCGAGGAGTTTTCGGATTATTTCGGCACCTTGATCGGGATGTAGCAATTCCCCACCGGCGGATTCATTAAGTTTTGAAAGTTGTCCCAAGAGTTGCCAATCTGGGAGTGGCTGAAGGGTTTCGGCACTTTGGTCGATTACGACGAAGGGGAGGCGTGATTCGAGGGCTTTGCCTCCCGAGCCGATGGTGGTAGCACGCCATTCGTATCGCCCGGGCGTGGGAAGTCCGTTGAACGCCGCACGCATGCTGGTCGCATCGCGGGGTGTTAATGGAACTTCTCCAATTTCCATTTCTTTCGCCGGCATGTCCTCTTGGTCGGATTCCTCGTACTTCCAGAGTCTTAAGAAGACATTTTTGGGCATTGCGGTGTCTTGGCTACCGGGTATCCAGGTTGCGACGACGTCAGCGGGTTGCTGCAAGAGCAACCGTCGTCGATTCATGGAGAGTTGCAGCCCTTCTTCTACAGTCTCTCGCCTTAATCCCCACAGGGCCACTTGTCTCCAGAACTGTTTGAATTCTTTACCCTTTCCTTGTCGCAGCCATTGATAGGTTGAGTCGAAGGCGAGGCTCATGACTCGGCCTTGGCCGGCGATACCGGTAACCATCAGGGGTTGGAGGGCATTTCCCGTTAGGAGGACTTTAACTCCTGGCACATTTTTGATTCCTTCCCAGCGGTTCGCACCAGCGAGGGGGCGGAACTCTTTCCAAGCAGCGGAAGTTTCGGTGCCTGGTTCTCCGAGTTGCAGAAGTCGATCGCTGGCAACTGGCAGGAGTGGCAGTGGGCCTGGGTAGTGATTACGCAGATCAATGGGGCCATCGAGTGGTTGTCGAGTTCGATCCCCCATCATAATCGGTAGGACATCCGCGATTGCGGTTTGATTCCAGCCTCCTGGCGCGTAGGTATGAAAACCTCCTAGCGTGATCAATCCGGCTCCTCGTGCAACTTGGTCTGCTAGTAGTTTGGCACCTGCTGGCCCAATTGCATTTGCGTCAAGGTCTCCGAGGATGAACAAGTCGTACACGCCGTTACCGACTCGCTGAGCAAGATCCACTGGCCATTTTTGAACTGGTTCGCGAGCGATCCACAAGCGATCGACTTGCATATCTGGGGATTCGAGTAACGCATTCGCAATGAATTTGGCCTCGGTCCTCGGTTCGCCTTCGATGTAAAGAACGCGTGCGCCTCCTCCGCGGACGTTGAGGTAAGAGGTGATTCGATTGTTTTCAAGAACTCCTTCTCCTTCGAGCGGTTGTGCTTCGATCCAGAGTTCGTAGGAGCCTACGTCGGGTGCGATCAAGGGGATTTGGAAGGTGAGACTTTGATCGGATTTGGTTGGTCGAACGATTGTTTGTTCGACTAGCCGTTTACTACCGTCTTTGGCGACGATTTTCATACTGATCGATACGTCGCGATTCGCTGCCCCGCGCGCGTGGAGCATGCCTCGGACATAGAGTTGGTTTTTTGTGTAAGCTTCGAGTTGTTCAGGAACGCCTTCGAGTCCCAGGTCGCGGGCTTGTTCGCTATCCCCTCGAGGTCCAATCCCAACAAAGTAGATTGGGATATCTTGTCTCGCGAACTGCCTTGCAATCTGCTGGGGGTCGGATTTGGCAGGACTTAATGTCTGTGCCCCGTCCCCCATCCAGATCACTGCCATGAGCGGGTTTGAGTAAGCTCCGTTGGCGACGCCGCTCAATGGGCCTCCGATGTCTGTGCTGACCCCTTCGGCTTTTGTTGGCAATGTGACGGGAATGGATTGTTCCGTATTCTCGACCTCACCTAGGGCTTGCAACTGTGTATCGTAAAGAAACGGTGCGAGTTTGATTTGTTTCCCAAGCTGCGTGCGATTGCTCCAGAGTGTATTCCAGAGTTCGAGTTGTTGTTCCCAACGGGTTTTGGGTCCCTCCCCGGCACCGAGTTGCATGCTTGAGGAGCGATCCATCAATACCGCTACGGTGCCATTGGGTTCGCGTTGCTGCGTCCAACTGAGCCCAGGTTTGAGGATTGCCAACAGCAGTACTAGGATCATCAAGAGTCGCACGCTACGCAGTATCCAGCGTTGGCTCTTGGTGAGGCTTTGGGAGTCCGTCATGACGAACCAAACGAAAAGCAATCCGCTAGCGACTAAGCCGACCAGGGCGTAGCTACCGAAGACCGGGGAAAGGCTCCAATCCATTAGGGTTTTCCTTTCGTTCGATTAGCATAAAAGCGGCTGGACATGGTTTGCTCTGCCATCACCATCATGGCCAAGATTACCCATAAGAATGGGGATAAATCGCGTCCATAACGTCCTTCGCCAATCGAGCTTTGTACGTCCTCTTTGTTCTTGGCAATCAATAGTTGATCTTTTCCAATGCCTGCTTCTAGATCAAGCCGGTTCACTTTTTTCAGGGAGAGTTCTTCGCGGTCGATGTTGACGCTAAAGCCTCGAACCAACGGTCCTCTCGCGCGCACACCCCTGAGTCGGTATTGCCCCGGTTGCTGAGTGTACGTGTACTGCAATGCGTCTTCGTCGGCTTCGA
>JBIJCS010000304.1:0-6279 GCA_044344575.1 Pirellula sp.
TCGAACGAAAAAGCTATTTTGCGATTGCGCAGTGCGATCGCTCATTCACAGGAGGAAGTTCAACCGGTACTGCACGCATTGTTAGCCAATTGGTACTGGTCGTATTTCGAATCCAATCGATGGAGGTTTCAGCAGCGCACCGAAGGTGCTGCGGTCGATTCACAGGACATTGAGACTTGGGATTTGGCGCGAATTTTTGAGGAGATCCACAGTGAGTATGCGATCGCTCTTGAGGATGGGGAGACGTTGCAAGCGATTCCGATCGAGAAATTCGATGCATTGCTCGTCCGTGGAGCTTCACCTGAAAGTTACCGCCCTACCCTCTTCGATTTCATAGCGCATCAGGCTTTAGAGTTTTATGCTTCTGGAGAGCAAGCGGGAACCAGGCGCAGGGATGCCTTCGAGATCGATGCTGCAACAGCGGCGCTAGGTCCCACGGAAGAGTTTTTGAATTGGAATCCCGAAACAACCGATGAGCAGTCGCCGAAGCTCAAGGGGATACGGTTGCTGCAACAACTGATTCGCAGTCACAGCGATCCCAAGGCACTCGATGCGCGGCTTGATGCGGAGCTTGAGCGTATCCGTTTTGTCGGGGCCCATGCGGTCGGAGAGGAAAAGGATGCGCGGATCGAGGCGTTGTTGAGAGCTTTTGCTCAGCAGAACGCGAAGCATCCTCTTTCCGCTGACGCCCGTTATCGGTTAGCGGGACGGTTGATCCAGCGGAATGAATTTCGGGAGGCTTATGATGTTGCTAAGCAGGGTGCGAATGCTTTTCCGGAGAGTATCGGCGGACGGAATTGCAGTAACACTTGTGCATTTTTAGAGACGAAGAAACTCGATGTTGTTACGGAGCGGGTTTGGAACACGAAGGCTCCTTCGCCGAGTATTCGGATCCTTTACCAGAACGTGTCTAAAGTCCATTTTCGATTGGTTGCGGCGAATTGGAACGAACGGCTCGGTGGCTCGCGTTGGCGGCCAGATCAGATGACGGATGAGGATCGCCAAGAACTGGTTGGTAAACCGACGGTAAGAGCTTGGTCCGTGGAGCTCGATCCGACAACTGACTATCAGCAAGCTGAGAAAGTCATTCAATCGCCAAGTGACGTCCCTTTAGGGTATTACCTACTGCTCTACAGCATGAACGATTCATTCACCCCCGCGAATAATCAGATTGGGGCTTGTGAAGTATGGGTGAGCAATTTGTCGGTTGTCCTTCGGCAACGTTGGGGAGGTCTCAAGTCCAGCGATGAGTTTGCTGGAATCGAAGGGATTGTTGTCAACAATGAAACGGGAGAGCCTGTTGTTGGCGCTGGCGTGCAGCCTTTCGTTAGGAACTCAAGAAACAACGTATGGGCTCCTGGTGCGGAAGTCCGTACACAACCGAATGGTACTTTTCAGCTACCACTGGTGAACGCCAATGCCCTTTTGATGGTCCGGCACGAGGCAGACCGCTTGGCCACTCTCAACGAAACTAGTTATTTCGAGACGCGGCTCGATGGTAAGAGCGAGAGTGTCGTTCTCTTTACCGACCGCTCCATTTATCGCCCTGGGCAGACGATCCAGTTCAAGGGGATCGCGACATCTGCGGATCAAGACTCAAACAAGTATCGACCGATCGCGGGGCGCAACTACAAGTTGGAATTTAAGGATCGCAATGGAGAAGTGGTCGAGACGTTGGATGTGCGCACGAACGACTACGGTTCCTTCAGTGGCTCGTTTACAGCTCCTCGCAATCGCGGGACGGGGACGATGTTTATTGCAGTTGATGGGAATCGTGGAGGGGTACAGGTTCAAGTCGAAGAGTACAAGCGTCCTAAATTTCAAGTTACCGTCGATCCAATCAAAGACCAAATGAAGCTTGGGGATACAATTCAAGTCACAGGGCATGCGATTGGATACACCGGTGTGCCGGTACAAGCAGGAGAAGTTCGATACCGTGTCGTGCGCAGGGTGCGATGGTCGATTTGGTTTGAATCGATGTTCGCTTGGCGTATTCAGCCGATTGGAGGTAACGAGCAAGAGATCGCACAAGGATGGACGCAGACGAAACCGGACGGGAGTTTTGAGGTATCTTTCGTTGCGAAACCGGATCGTGAAGTACCCGAGGAGGATTCTCCTACATTTCAGTATGAGGTCATCGCGGATGTAACTGATGGAACGGGGGAAACTCGTTCGGCCAATCGTATCATATCGCTGGGGTATGTAACCACCCAAGCCATGCTTACTGCAAGCGATTGGCAAGTCGAGCAACAGCCTGTAGAGATAAGTGTTCGAACGACGAATCTTGATGACGAGTCGGTTAAGGCGAAGGGGGTGCTCAAGGTCTATCGGGTGGTGGAGCCGAAAGAAGTTCCGCGCCCGAATCTGTTAGGGGAAACTAACCGCGTGATGCAAAGAAAGACCGGAGGTTCAGCGAGTCGTCCGGGAACTCCGGTCAACGAGCCGATCCCCGATCCCACTGCAGATTCGTACTGGCCGCTTGGGGATGTTGTCGTAGAAAAGCCTTTTGAGACGGACGAGAAAGGGGATGCCAAGCTGTCGTTGGAGCTTAAAGCAGGGATTTACCGGGCGATAGTCGAGACGCAGGACATGGTGGGTAAGCCCGTGCGCAGTGAAAAGCAGTTGCGGGTTTTCAATCCACTAGCGGATAAATTCTCGAACAAACTGCCATTTGTATTCGGGACTCCCAAGCAGCAATGGGAACCCGGTGAGACTTGGACAGCCCTTTGGGGAACTGGTTATGAAGCGGGGCGTGCCTTTGTCGAGATATCACATCGCGGAGCGGTGTTGCAATCGTTTTGGACGGAACCGGGAAAAACGCAAGTGTTGCTGCAGCAACCAATCACTGAATCGATGCGAGGTGGTTTTTCCGTTCGCGTGGTGTTCGTGCGAAATAATCGGTTGTACACCGAGTCCCGAGTGATCGAGGTTCCTTGGAGCAACAAAGATCTCAGTGTGCGTTGGGAGCGATTCCGCAACAAGTTGGAGCCGGGGGCGAAGGAGAAGTGGACAGCGAAGATTTCAGCGAAGATTTCAGCGAAGTCGGCTCAGGAAGAGGGATTTGCAGCGGAGTTTGCAGCGGCACTTTATGACGCTTCTCTTGATGCGTTTTTGCCACATCAGTGGCCAACGCAAGTTGGCTCGTTTTATCGCGAGTCTACGCAGGTGATGTTTCAGTCTCAGAATCAAGCTCAGTACTTGAGCATGTTGCTACGTAACCTACCAGAGCGGAATGTTGCAGTGGAAGAATCCCATCGACGATTTGCAGCGTCGCTGCTGTTCTTCGGACCAGTCCAGATTTTCGAAATGAGAACCGGAGGTGCGAAGAGTATGCGGTTTGGAATGCCGGTACCGGCTTCCGCCGGTCCTGGTGGAATGGGCGGTTCCGGAGAATTCTCAATGGCTGCAAACGCGGAGCCGATGGCCGCAGGAATGAATATGGGCGGGATGGGCGGTGTAATGTCCGATGACGCGGTAGCGATGGCCAAGGGGGCTGGGGCAGAAGGGGGAATGGGTGGTGCAGGAATGGGTGGCGGGGCGTCGATCGACTCGCTTACTCCTCGCACGAACCTCAATGAGACTGCGTTTTTCTTTCCGCAGTTAGTAAGCGACGGCAAGGGGGAAGTGACGTTGGAGTTCACGATGCCAGAAGCATTAACGAAATGGCGTTTCTTGGGGCTAGCCCATGACAAGAGTCTGCGAAGTGGTTCTCTGACAGACACAGTGGTGACCGCGAAGGACTTGATGATCCAACCGAATCCGCCTCGTTTTTTGCGTGAAGGAGATGTATTGGAGTTTTCGGCGAAGGTATCGAATCAATCGAATCAACGTCAGCGAGGAACGGTCGCATTGCAATTGATGGATGCGTTGGATGAGTCGAATGTCGATGCGCGCTTTGAAAACCAATCCAATCAGCAGAGCTTTGAGTTGGGGGAGAAGGAATCGAAGACATTTTTCTGGCGGATCCGAGTTCCGGAGGGTGCTCGTCCGATCACCTTTAAAGCGGTGGCAGCGACCGACAAGCTTTCGGATGGCGAGCAAGCGATGTTGCCGGTGTTATCGAACAAGATCTTGGTGCGCGAAGCGATACCGCTACCGATACGAGGCAAGAGCACCAAGGAGTTTGAGTTCAAGAAACTTCTGGAGTCGGGCAATTCATCGACTTTACGCAGTCAATCGCTGAGCGTGCAGATGACCTCGCAACCTGCTTGGTATGCAATCCTAGCCCTCCCTTATTTGATGGAGTATCCCTACGAGTGCAGCGAGCAGACCTTCAATCGCATGTTTGCAAACCTTCTGGCGCAACACATTGCGAACAGTCAACCGAAGATCGCCAAAGTGTTTGAAACATGGCGCACGATGCAACCGGAAGCTTTGGAGTCACCATTGAGTAAGAACAAGGAGATTCAGTCTATTGTTCTGGAGGAAACACCATGGTTGCGAGACGCAGAACGGGAATCTCAAGCCAGACGCAATGTAGGGATCTTGTTCGATACCAATCGGCTCCAAAATGAAACTCAGTCCCATTTGAGGAAGCTTGCGGAAATGCAGCGTGAGAATGGGATGTGGCCTTGGTTCCCGGGCGGACCTGACAACGAATACATCACGTTGTATATCACCACTGGATTTGGTCGCCTTCGACATATGAAGATCGAGATCGACGAGAATCTTGCGATTCGATCTTTAGATGGTTTGGATGCTTGGATGCAAAAAATATTTTCGCGTATTAAGCAGGAGGATAAAGCTCAAAGGCACGTTTCGTCAACGATTGCACTTTATTTGTACGGTCGCAGTTTCTTCTTAGCTGATCGTCAGATCGATGAGTCGCGGCAACCGGCATTGAAGTACTGGTTGGAGCAAGCGAAAGAGCACTGGACGAGCTTGGATCGTCAATCCCAAGCGCACCTTGCAGTGGCTTTGAAGCGTTTTGGCGATAACGAGACTCCGGCAGCGATTCTGAAGAGTTTTCGGGAGCGGAGTTTGAATGACGAAGAGATGGGAATGTATTGGAAGGATGCTGGCGCATCGTGGATGTGGTACCACGCACCGATTGAGACTCAAGCGGTGATGATCGAAGCATTTGACGAGGTTGCCGGAGACCAGCAAGCCGTCGAGGACTGCAAGGTTTGGTTGCTCAAGCAGAAGCAGACACAAGATTGGAAAACAACAAAAGCGACGGCGGATGCAGTGTATGCATTGATTGGAAGGGGCCGAAATCTGCTTGACTCGGACAGTCTTGTCGAAGTGAAGTTAGCGGACCAGGTTGTTGAGCCTGCAACTGTCGAGCGCGGAACGGGCTTTTACGAGAAGAAGTTTGTCGGTGGGGAGATTCGACCAGAGATGGGGAAAGTAACCGTCACAAAAACGGACGAAGGGGTAAGTTGGGGAGGGTTGCATTGGGAATACCTCGAAGAGATTAGCAAAGTATCCGCTCACAGTGATACACCCTTGAAACTGGAAAAGGAGCTTTATCGAAAAGTGCTTACGGATTCTGGTCCAAAGCTAGAAAAGGTAGCTGTCGATGGGCAAGAGACCAATGGGGAATTGCCATTGGTGAAGGTTGGTGACGAGTTGGTATGTCGCGTGGTGTTGCGAACAGATCGGGATATGGAATACGTTCACATGAAGGACTACCGTGGCAGTGGAACCGAGCCGGTAAGTGTTTTAAGTGGATACAAGTTCCAAGACGGTTTGTTCTACTATCAAAGCACCCGCGACACGGCGACCCACTTCTTCATCGATTACTTGCGGCGTGGTACATATGTGTTTGAGTATACGGTTCGAGTGCAGCATGCTGGTGAATATCCGATGGGGCATGCTGCCATTGAATGCATGTATGCACCGGAGTTCAATGGGCATTCGGCCGGAGTGAAGCTCAAGGTACTGCCACGGTAAGTTCTCCGTCGCCACCGCTTTCCCGTCGCCACCGCTTTCCGTAGCCACCGTTCGCCAGACGGTGGAGGTCTTCCTCGCAACATCCACCGCCCTCCTGTAGCCACCGTTCGCCAGACGGTGGTAGTCTTCCTAGCAGCATCCACCGCTTGGCAGCGGGTGGCTACGATGAGTGTAGCCACCGTTCGCCAGACGGTGGAGGTTTTCCTCGCAACATCCACCGCTTGGCAGCGGGTGGCTACGATGGGTGTAGCCACCGTTCGCCAGACGGTGGTAGTCTTCCTCGCAACGTCCACCGCCCTCCTGTAGCCACCGTTCGCCAGACGGTGGTAGTCTTCCTCGCAACGTCCACCGCCCTCCTGTAGCCACCGTTCGCCAGACGGTGGA
>JBIJCS010000305.1:0-6271 GCA_044344575.1 Pirellula sp.
CTGGCTCTGATCGAAGCCACCGATGCGATGGCAAAAGCCGCAAGCGTCGAAATCGTTAAACGAATCGATATCGGCGGTGCCTACGTGACCACCGTTGTCAGCGGTGACGTCGGCTCCGTTCGCGCTGCCGTAGAAGCCGGTGCAGCTGCCGCTGCACAAGTCGGTGAACTCGTCAGCAGCCACATCATCCCACGTCCGTCCGAAGGCCTAGCATCGGCATTCCTCAAGTAGTTCCTATCGTCAAGGATCGACAATGAAAGTCCTCGTCGCCAATTTAGGCTCCACCAGCTTCAAGTACCGCCTGTTCGATATGTCCAACGAGCAACAACTCGCTCGCGGTGGCGTCGAACGAATAGGCTCACCCGTCAGCCGTTGCTTCGTTGAAATCAACGGCAAGCGAACCGAATCCGATGAATCGGTTCCAAACCACGGTGTGGCCGTCGATGCTTGCATCCGACAACTAACCGACCCTGCGTCCGGTTGCTTGAAAGACCCCTCGGAAATCTCCGCCATCGGCTTTAAAGCCGTTCACGGCGGACGAATCTCGGGGGTGCAAGTCATCAACGATACGGTTCTCGATGCAATGGAAGAAATGAATTCGGTGGCTCCGGCTCATAACCCGCCCTACATGGCAGCGATGCGCCAACTCGCCAATACGTCGTCCAAAATCCCGTTGGTCGCCGCATTCGAAACCGACTTTCACCAATCGATTCCAGACGCCTGGAAACGCTACGCAATCCCCGATGCCATCGCCGAAGCCCTCCCGATTCGCAAATGGGGTTTCCACGGTGCCTCCCACCGATTCATCGGCTGGCGCACCTGTCAACTCCTAGGCAACCCAAACGCACGAGTTATCTCGTTGCACCTAGGAGGTAGTAACTCCTTAGCCGCAATCCGTGGAGGAAAAAGCGTTGCAACCACCATGGGAATGAGCCCCCAAACCGGGCTACCCCATAACAACCGTGTAGGTGATATCGATCCCTACGCCTTACCTCTGATGATGAAACATACCGGCATGAGCCTCGAAGAACTCCTAAAAGTCCTCGCCACTCAAGGCGGACTGCTAGGTCTCTCCGGTGGACTCTCCGGAGATGTCCGCGACCTCGAAGAAGCCGCTGCGAAAGGGAATCCAAAAGCCCAACTCGCCATCGATGTCTTCGTCGCTGAAATTCGTCGTCAACTCGGTTCAATGCTCGTCGCACTCGGTGGCGCCGATGCAATCGTCTTCACCGGCGGTATCGGCGAGAACTCCACAACCATTCGACACGCTGTGTGCGATGGACTCGATGACCTAGGCATTTCCTTGTGCCCATCGAAAAACCAAAACGTCGGAAAACTCGCCGAAAAAGAACAACGTATCGACGATGCAGCCAAAAGCAAAATCCAACTTTGGATCGTTCCGACCAATGAAGAACTGATCGTCGCACGACAAACCGTCGCCGCGATCCACTCCTAACCCTTGAGAACACAAAGCCCAAGGCGTTCGTAACACCACTCGAGGTCAACCTCCACATCATGTTTGTCGCTAAAGTCACCGGCTCGATCGTCTCGACCCAAAAGGTCGACTCGATGACAGGGCAAAAACTGCTCATCGTCGAGCCCTACCGGATCGAACCGAAAGATCGACAAAGCCTAGTCACCACCGGGCGAACCTTCATCGCTGTCGACGCCCTCGGTGCCGGTGTAGGTGACCTTGTTCTGATCACCCAAGGTAGCTCTGCAAGGTTCACTCCCGAAACCGGCAAACTACCCATCGACTGCGTCATCATCGGCATCGTCGATACCGTCAGCCTCGAGAAAAACAACGTCTACAAACGGCAATAACCTACCATGCAAATCAACGAAAACCTCATCCGCTCCGTTGTTGAACAAGTCATCAGCCAAGTCCGATCGCAGTCGGCTACCGGCTCGTCTTATTCGGCTCCAACTGTCGCTTCTGGCTCCACTGCAAACCGCACTGCGTTGGGCCACTCCGGGCTCTTCGACAATGTCGACCAAGCCGTAGCATCCGCCCGTAGCGCGTTCGAACAACTCCAACAACGACCCGTCGAAGATCGCAAAAAGATCATCGATATCATCCGCCGTATCTCCATCAGCCAATGCGTCGAACTCGGCACCATGGAAATGGAAGAAACCAAAATCGGTCGCCTTGTACACAAAATCGAGAAACTCAAAACACTCGGTGAAAAAACTCCCGGTGTTGAGTTCATGAAAACCGAATGCTTCAGCGGCGATCGCGGACTTGCTGTCATCGAACACGCCCCATTCGGTGTCATCGGTGCGATCACTCCAGTGACCCACTCGCTACCCACCATCACCGGTAACGCCGTAAGTATGATCGCAGGTGGCAACACCCTCGTGGTAAACCCTCACCCAAGCGGACGCAAGGTCGCCGCCGAAGGTGTGCGACGCTTCAACGAAGCCATTCGCGCTGAGGTCGGCATCGATAATGTCATCAGCCTCATCTGCGAACCAACCCTCGAAACCGCACAACAACTCTTCAAACATCGCAAAATCGCTCTGATCTGCGTCACCGGTGGACCTGCGGTGGCCCGCGCCGCGCTCAATAGCGGTAAACGAGCCGTCGTCGCCGGACCAGGAAACCCACCTGTCGTCGTCGACGAAACAGCAGACCTCGACCTCGCAGCGCGTTGCATCATCCAAGGCGCGTCCTACGACAATAACCTTCTGTGCATCGCCGAAAAAGAAGTCTTCGTCGTCGATAGCGTTTTCGACGCGATGATGGATGCAATGGCCCGCGCTGGTGCTGTGCGACTCCAAGCCGCCGAAGTCGATCGACTGACCGGCGCAGCCCTCCAAGTCGTCGGAGAAGGGGCAGATAAACACTTCGCTCCACGCAAAGAATTGCTCGGCCAAGACGCCATCAAACTCGCACAAGCCGCCGGACGAACGGTCGCTCCCTCCGTCGAACTTCTCTACGGTGAGACCGGTTTCGACCACCCCTTCGTTCAAACCGAACAAATGATGCCCTTCGTTCCCTTCGTTCGCTGCCGTAACTTCGAACAAGCTGTCGAGTGCGCACAACAAGCCGAACATGGATATCGCCATACCAGCATCATCCACTCCCGCAACGTTCGCAACATGACCATCATGGCTCGAACCATGGACACAACCTTGTTCGTTAAAAACGGACCTTGCATGGCTGCTCTCGGTCTCGGAGGAGAAGGCTACCTCTCCTTCTCCATCGCCGGACCAACCGGCGAAGGCGTCACGACCCCGATGACCTTTACCCGCGAACGCCGATGCTCTTTGATCGACGATCTGTTTATTTTGGGCCGATAACCCAATAGCCAATTCAACTGTCGCCACCAATCCACCCCTCCCAACCCTTTATGCAACTAGCCATCGTACTAGGTAACGCGATATCGACGGTGAAACACCGCAGCTTGGATAACGTCAAGCTGTTGGTCTGCCAACCGCTCGCCGCCGACGGCGCGTCGCGAGACGGTACCCCCGTCATCGTTGCAGACTACTTGGGAGCTGGAGCTGGCGAAAAAATTATGATCACCAGCGATGGGGCCGCAGTACGCGAACTATACGGACTGCAAAATAGTCCCCTGCGCTGGACTGTTCTCGGATTGGTCGATGCCGATCTACATGCCTCGTCGAAGCCGAAAGGAAGTCGCGGATGAACCAACTTCCACAAGGCAGAATCGCAATCGATCCAAAACAATTCGATCGCTCAAGCATCGAACGGATCGTGCGGGAAGTCCTCGCAGCACTTTCCGCTCCCGATTCCCCAAAGTCCACTCCGACATTCTCTCCTCAGCCTGTCTCTCAACCCGCTGTGGAGCAAGTCTTCACGCTCAGCGATGCCGTTGTAAGTGTGCAATCTCTAACACGCATTCCGGCGGGGACCAAGCAACTGCGGATCGCTCGCAACTCGCTGGTGACTCCTGCTGCAAAAGATTGGTTGCACGAAAAACGAATCGCTTGGTCCAAAGACAACTCCACCTCGCACCCCACCTCACACTCCATCGGTAACACACCCCTGCAAAAGAGCTTGTTCTCGACGATTGCCACTCCAGTCAACTCTTCTGCACAACTCCAACCACTTCCCGCAAAAAACAATACAGAGCCCTCCATTGCACCCGTGTTCGTTACAGGTTCAGTGCTATGGTTGCGAAGTCTAGAAAAGCAACTCTGTCCAAAACAGACCAAGCTCGATGCGATGCAATCGGACGATGCAGCATCCATGCGAGCCGTAGCTTCCGCAATCCGTGCAGGATCCCGCGGTGCTGTGGCGATCGTCCAAGCTCCACATTCGGCGCTGTGGCAGGCCGCAAGAGATGAAGTGTTGCGACCAGCACTCGTTTCACAATGGGGAGACTTAGAAGATGTGTTTCGCGAAGTTCCGACCAACGTGCTGATTATCCCTGCAAAACGATGGAACATACCGGGTGTATGCAATATCGTTCGCAAATTTGCTGAACAGATACGAGCGAAGAGTTAAGTAAAACACCAAGCCTATTGCCAAACCTACGAATACTCAAACCGAACATCATTGAACATTCGAGCAACATGCACATTTACCGAGTCGTAGGAACAGTCACATTGAGCAAGTCACATCCGACTACCATCGGGGCTGTTTTGAAACTTGCCGAACCCTATGGCGAAACGCTGGTTGGGGAACCTAATCCGGAACCCGATGCAGTCGTCGTTTGGGATGAGCTTGGAGCTTCCGTAGGTAGCCTGATCGCTGTAGCTGATGGTGGCGAAGCTGCTCAACCATTCAAACCGCAACTCAAACCCATCGATGCCTACAATTCGGCAATCCTCGACGAAATCAACATTCAACATCAACTTCCTAAAGAATAACCACGAAAGAACTATACCTCGAGAAAGCCATGATCAACGCACACAAAATCAAGCAAGACATCGTTGAAATCGGACGCCGCTTGTACGACAAAGGGTTTGCAGCCGCGAACGACGGAAACATCACCGTCCGCATCAGCGACAACGAAGTCCTGTGCACCCCTACGATGCACAGCAAGGGATTCCTGAAGGTAGAAGACATCTGCTTGATCGACATGACTGGCAAGCAACTCGCAGGGATCAAGAAACGCTCGAGCGAAGCGCTGTTGCACTTGGAGATCTACAAGCAACGGCCGGACATCAAAAGCGTAGTACACTGCCATCCACCTCATGCCACTGCGTTTGCGGTAGCGCGCGAACCGATTCCACAGTGCGTATTACCAGAAGTCGAAGTGTTTCTTGGGGACGTACCGATTACGAAGTACGAGACACCTGGTGGACAGGCGTTTGCGGATACCGTGTTACCGTTTGTTGACAAGACCAACATCATCATTTTGGCAAACCATGGCACAGTCAGTTACGGCGTGGATGTCGAACAAGCCTATTGGTGGACAGAGATTCTTGATGCTTATTGCCGTATTTTGATGCTCTCCAGGCAATTAGGACACGTCAGCTATTTCGACGAGAGACAAGAACGCGAACTGCTTGATTTGAAACAAAAGTGGGGTTGGGCGGATCCTCGCAATACCGAGGAGTACAAGAATTGCGACATATGCGCCAACGACATTTTCCGTGAATCATGGAAACAATCGGGGGTCGATCGCCGAGCGTTCCCGGCTCCTCCGCCGATGAAAAACGCTGCGGCAACTCCAACTGCAACAGCGAATCCGGCGATCACAGCAGCGGTCAGTGCAGCTGTGAGCCAAGCGGTAGCGGTCGGTGCACCACCGGTATTGCGATCCGCACCCGCCGCAGCAGCGGGAACCGAAGTCCCAGCCGGGCTCGACATGGAGCAACTTGTCCAACTGATCACAGCGCAAGTCATGCGAGAACTCCAAAAGTAGAATGGGCTTCCAGCCCGTCCCCACACCGTAGAATGGGCTTCCAGCCCGTCCCCACACCGTAGAATGGGCTTCCAGCCCGTCCCCACACCGTAAAACGGGCTTCCAGCCCGTCCCCTCACCGTAGAATGGGCTTCCAGCCCGTTCTTAAACCACCGTTACATCCTAACAAACAACAAAAGAACAAATCATGAAAGTAAGCATCGTCGGCGGGGGTGGATTGGTTGGATCGTGTGCAGCGTATGCGTTGCAGTGCGGTGGCATAGTTCGCGAGATTGCCCTCTTGGATTTGAATGCCAACCTAGCGGCCGGACACGCATTGGATTTGATGCATGGATCGCCGAGTATTGCAGATCAGATCCTCACGTCGGGTGGATACGAACACATTCCAAGTTCCGATTTAATTTGTATCACCGCTGGATTACGGCGCAAGC
>JBIJCS010000306.1:0-6237 GCA_044344575.1 Pirellula sp.
TCCAGAAGCTCAAGACAACGCGGAACCTACAGGCTACTCCTCCGGAATCTCATCACCTGGCTTGCGAAGCGGCAAAAAAGTTATCAACATCGCCGAAAGCGTACTTGTCAACGCAAGAAACAAAAGCCCCAACGTATAGGACTTCAAATTCGCTTGCATGTACCCCATGACGTAAGGTCCGAGAGCCCCCCCCAGATTCCCAATCGAATTGATTAACCCAATACTTCCGGCTGCTGCCGTCGACGTGAGAAACAAACTCGGCAACGCCCAAAACGCAGGCATATACGATTTCATCCCCGCCGCCGCAATCGAAAAACAAATCAATGTCCCGATTAACCATCCCTGCGTCATCGTCACCAAAACCAAAAACACCGCCCCAATCACCACCGGCACAACACTATGCCAGCGACGCTCCTGCCGCTTGTCCGACGACCAACCCACAAACAACTGACCCGGAATCACCAATAACGATGGAATCATCACTAGCGATGCAACGCGGGAATTTTGTAACTGCGGATACCACTCCTTGATCACTCGCGGAAGAAACATCTCGATCCCATAGTTCGCCGTGACTATTCCAAAATACGCAAACGACAACAACAACACCCGAGGACTCGATAAGGCTTGTACCAACGTCATGTGACCAGCCGCTCGATGCGTTTCCTTGTCTCTCAACAACTCCTCCTCCAACGCATCCTTCTCTTCTTCCGTTAACCATCCCGCTTGCCTCGGCCGATCGGTCAGTCCAAAAAGTACGAATAGACCAAACAACACCGCAGGGATTCCCCAAATAATGTAAACCCACTGCCAACCCTTCATCCCCCATAACTCCGGAATAAAGATGGATTGCCCCGTTTTCGGATCAACCACCGTCTGACCAATGTCAATAAACCACTGCGATACCGCAGGGCCAATAATATTCGCGATCGGTGTTGCAATCAAAAAATAGGCAATCGCCCGCGCTCGCTCTTTCTGGGGAAACCAATGACTCAAATACACAATCACCCCAGGAAAGAACCCAGCTTCTGCCATACCAAGAAGAAATCGAACCGTATAAAATTGCATCGGAGTCTTCACGAATGCCGTCAACGCAGCCATGAACCCCCAAGTCACCATGATCCGACAGATCCACTTTCTCGCACTCCAATGCTCCACGATGAGCGAGCCAGGAATCTCCAGCAGAAAGTAACCTAAGAAAAAGATCCCGCTTCCAACCCCAAATACCCACGCGTCGAAGGCTGGCATGTCCTTCTCCATCGTCAACGTCGCAATCGCCACATTGGTGCGATCAATGTACGCAAGGATGTAACAGATAAACAGAATCGGTAATAAACGCCAGTACGCTTTACGGAGCGCCGATCGCAAAGCTGCATTACTACCAATACCAACCGTGGACTCACCGCTCGAAACGGAAACAGCCGAACCGTTAGAATTCGTCGCACGCGCATCATCGAAGTCAGAAAATCGATTACTCATCAGGCACACATCTAGAGGAGAGAATTTCGGATAGTAAAGAGGTTCAAGCCCAGTAGTACCAGCTCAACCAACTATTTCTTTGGATCAAGATTCGAATTGAGTTCTTCAGCAGTCACCTTCGAAGGAACTCCCTGCTCGGGAACCTCCACTTTGGCTAACCATAAACATGCATTCAAAAGGAGCTTGCGATACGAATCATTGCCCCAATTGTCGTGAAAATGCCCACCGGTAAATCCAAAGCCACGCCCCCCATCGGGTCGCTCAATCGTCCATAACATCGCTTCCGCTCGCCCCTTGTTCGCTTGAATGTGTGGATATGGCCCAGGTGGATAAACATAAGGCCCATTGCGAACCGCGTCCGAAGGACCAGCAACCAAAATCGGAACAAATTCCCCCTGCGACGTTGCACCAGATGCCGCACCCGGCAAGTCATTCACAAACCGCATATTAAAATACCACTCGTCCTTGACACTGAACGGCTCGACTCCACGTGTGATCGGATGCTTTGGCAAGTCATTGAACTCGGGCGACCATATCGGATTGCAAGAAAACATGTGCTCGTAATGCCCTCCAATCCACTTCTTGAACTCCTTGCCCGCTTGGTCAGGAACAATCTCAACCGCGTAATGCATACAGCCAATCCCTACCCCCTTGGAGGCCAATCGATCGATCATCTGCAAGCGTCTACCCGATTCCTGAACCGCTTCGTGCCCACCACCACCATCCATGTAAAACACAATCGCGTCAGCCTTCTCCAAAATCGACTCGTCCTTCGGCCAACCATTGAGCACAAAGTCCACCTCCACATTCAAACCACTCTCTCGCAAACATCGCGCTAAAATCTGCACACCTGCATTGAACTCATGCATCCGAGGTGGATGCGAAGGACGTCCAGCCATCAGCACCACCCGCTTGCGCACACCCGCCTCCTGCCCGTACGACTCCAAAGCCATCCCTGCCACGGTGCCTATCACCACGAAATACTTCACCGCGAAATACCTCATCGCGAAAACCACAAACCACGCACGCAATACTCGAGTAAACATTGGTCTTATCTGAAATTCTCTGAAATATCGAGGAATCAATCCCACACACCGGTCGCCATGCTAGCACTTCTGAACGACAAGCACCGGTGGGGCAGGAAAAAATTTACCATTTTCTTCCCTCAGGGGGGCAGGCAGTGACCAAACGTGTCACACCCGTAACCCACATTGTACACATCCTCAACGGCAACACTGCGTCGAGGAGCTCGGTCCTCAAAACTACAATCGACTTCGTTGAAAATCGGAACTTTTTACAAATCCGTGATCCCAGACGCTTTCGCCCCTAATCGAACCGTCCAGAACACGGCAACCCAAAAACAAGTCTCCCGCGAACAACAAGTCGTCGAGCTAGTCACCAATCTAGTTACCAAAGTAGTCACCAAAGACCTGTGCTCCAAAACAAAATGCCGCTGAGCCCCGCAACATCCACAATGCGATCCACCTTGCTCCCCCCTGCATCGCCAGGAGCGTTGGCACAGTGCTTCGCATCGCGGACCCAAGCCACTTGGCAAACTTGAGCGAATCCCAAAAAATGCCGACTAATTTCAGCCACAATCCCGCCATTGGTACCAGACTTGCAAAGTCAACTACCTGTCGACTTGCCGCTGAAATGCTGTCGCATGCAAAGGACTAGTGAAACTCGATTTCACGAAGGCCTTTGGGGGGGTTCAGTACTTTGTGACCCGTTTTATGCACCGTTCACCCTGAGCGACTCACGTTCACTCAGGGCAATCAAGGAGGAATCTGGAATGCTAGTTCTAAGTCGTTTGGTCGGTGAGAAAATTGTTGTTGGCGAGAACATTACCATCGTCGTCAGCCGAATCCTGCCCGGCCGCGTCGTTCTGGGCGTACAAGCCCCCCGAAATGTTGTCGTCATGCGTGAAGAACTCCTCACCGCAAACTCCCCTCAACCCCGGTTTCCAAACCAAGAATCCGAGCCATCCAATGCCATTACCGACCTTCAACCACTGCCTGCAGAACTACAGCGCGCAGAACTAAGCGAAGCGGAAGCCTTCACCCAAGAACTCATCATCGAATTCGACGATGACACCCCATCAACCAACCCATCAACTCCCGTAGCAACCCAGAACGAATCACCCAAAGGACAACGCAAAAGTCAAACCAGAAGACAACCAGCAAAGCAAACGAGATCCACCCAAGATCCACCCGTCGCTCTCCCCGAACGAACCATGCCACGTCAATCATTGCGAGAATTCGCCCAAGCCCTACTCAAAGCACCAGCCAACTCCAAAACGAATCCGTCCGAGACATCCTATGAAACAAAACACTGCACCCCCACGGACACAAACACCACCGGAAACCAACACGAGCCACTTCTGCCCCACGATGACGCAACAACATCGTCCTACCGCAACGCTCACATCATCTCCGAACCCATCGAACGTTGCGCGTAACGACCATCGGACTAGCCCGCCCGACGCCAAAGCCGCTTGATCGATTTCTCCACCTTCTTTAACCAACGTCTCCTCGGCATTCGGCCCACCATGCCAATGCCGGGAACATGCAGTGTGCGTGGAGTCCGACGTACCTCCTCCTCCAAAATACGGAAAGTCTTGTCCGCAACATCAGCCCAAGTCACCCCGCAACCGCGACTCTTCGAAGCCATGTGACGCATATCCTCATGATGATCACACAAGTAATCCCAGGCTTGAGCAATCTCCAAAGGACTCTCCGGATCAACCCAGAGTATCGCATCGGACCGATCCGCAAAATGCTCTCGTAACACTGGTAAATCCGACGCAATGATCGGTAATCCTCGCTCAATCGCCTCATGGATCGGCAACCCCATCCCCTCTGCTCGCGTCGGCATAATCAATCCCAAAGCACCATCCATCAATTCATCCGCCTTCGTGTCTTCCACATAACCCAAGGCCTGATAATCCGAACCACTTTGCAACCCACGTTCCATGATGGTCTTGTTCAATCGATTCAAATACGGGTTCGGTGTCACACCTGCCTTGCCAATAGAGTCCGTTCCATAACCACATAAAACCAACGAAGTATCCTTCCGCTGCCTTTTGCTCATCGCAATCATCAATGCCAAATGATTTTTATGCTCCGATACGTTCGCGGGATAAATCAAATAGCCCGAGCCCGATCTGCGCGCAGCCACAGACACCCTCCCGCTCGCTACATTTTCTTCCCGCCCAGAAAACGGTAACACCTTCAAATTCGGATCAGTCGCAATATGCGGCAATACCGCAACCTTATTCATCCCACCCGCCCCGACAATCTCCAGAAAACGCTGCTTCGTGTAATTCGATGTCACTATCACCTTCGAATACTTCGACACCGTCTCCTTAACCGCTTGCTCCATCGTCTTTAAAAAGGTATCCGTTGAGTGGGCACCGTAAGCATCTAGCAAGATCGTATCTTGATACACGCAAACCGTAGGCGTTGAAATACGCGGAATCGAAACGCCGTGAGGCCAGACCATATAAACAACATCTTGATCCCCAAGCACCGATTCAATCGGCGTCCCCGATTCAACCAATATCTGCTTGACCTTCGCAGGAAACTGATCGGAAGTAATCCACTGCCGATAGTCCTTGTGAATCGCAGCGGTGATCGTTGTCACTCCAGGATGCCGGCCCAACGCCTCAAGCAATTGAACCAACAACAAGTAGCCACCTCCCAAAACATAAGTGGGATGCCAAAGCAGAATATTCATTTGCGTTTCCCTATCGCATGCGGAAGAAAGTTCTTCTTCCATTCCTGTGTACAATAGTCTGACTCAAAAGGTTCTAAAATCTTTCGCTGACGTTCCCGAACGGCTTCACAAAACTTCGTATCACCACGTTGAAGCCTCGCAATCTTTTCGCGTGCTTCCTCATACGTCCTACACATCCCCGGTTGATCCGAACCACCACACTTCTCCAACAATCCACCCGCCATGAAAATCAGTGGCATCCCCGCAACCACCGCTTCCAACGGATGATAGTGCAGATGCCGCTCTTCCTGTGAATGATAGAACATACACGAACAACGATTCATCAACGCGTCATATCGCTCGCGATCGATATAGCCAAGGATATTCGGATCCTTCGTCTGCGGCTCCGTCGCTGGACCACCCAAGTCCTGACGCCCTCCAATGCAATAAGGAAATTGACCCAATTCTTCGACAAACTTTTGATAAATACGTTTGTAGTAATCGATCTGATCAATGTTGGGGCAAACAAAAAAAACCCTCTTGTCTCCACCTTGCCAACTTCCTGACTTGCTCGTGATCGACTCTGGAAGAGCCAACGGCATATACAATGAGCGTTGCTTCAAAAATTCCTTCTCGTTGTCAATGATCTCTCGATAAGCCGCAGCAAGGTAAATACGATCCCTTGCGAGAAACATCTCTCGCATGATCGTGTTCTTGCTCCGCACTCCCGCCAATCGAACCAATCGTCGATTCAATCCCAAGACTCGCTTCTGAAAACGATGCCACCACGGTGAATACCCTTCGCGCAGACTCTCCTCAGGAACCGTATCCGTGGCCGCTTCGTAATCGATCGTCCCCGCATGCCCAAACGCACGCATGAAAATCTTCCCCCGAAACGATTGCAACATCGAATACAATCCAGGAAATATGTACGCGCAAATGCAATTCTCAAAGTGCCGATTTAAAATGCCGGCAGTCTTCTCTGAGATCGGATCCTCATAGAAATTCAACGTGTTCAAATGCGCCAAGTCTTCCGCCGGTATACTT
>JBIJCS010000018.1:0-20340 GCA_044344575.1 Pirellula sp.
ACCTATGCGGCTTGTTTGCTTTATGTCTTGTACGGCGCATTGGTTTTTGGCCAAGGTATGTTTGTGCTGATGTTGGTCTTGGTAACCTTCATGGGGATCAAGCATCCGCCGAGTCGCAACGATCGCGTTGCAATGGGTTTGCCACGTCAAGTTCTAGGGTGGCTCACCCTCTCTCTTCCGTTGTTGTGCATTCCACTTCGGCCAGTGACTTTGATTCTGTAACCGGAGTGCTTGGTGTGATTGGTTGCGACGACGTGAGAACAAGATGGGTGCAACCATGACAACACGGCGACTGAAGAAGCGTGGGTTGCGGCTGATTTCCAAGGAAGGGTTTGTAGCCTTGACGTCGGTGCTTGCATTGTTGGCATCGGGATTAAAGGCTTACGACGACGTTTCCTTTTCCGGCTTGCATACATTGGCATTGATTGCGATGCTCGCAGCCTTCGTGTACTTCATCGGTAGCTTTTTGTCGAGTCGATCTCTAGAAGTGCCAGATCTGTCGTTAGCTTGGCCAGCCCGCCCAAAAGAGGGGGTGAAATTGGCAACTGCACCATTGGTGCAAGCCGTAGGCCATGGAGAGTGCCGGCGTGAAGATTGTCAGCGCGAGATATTGCAGGCTAAGGTTTTGCCTTGTTCGGCCTCGGAGTTTTTGTTTGTGGATCGGCAGCGGGGTCCTGGTGAGCAGCGGTTCGGGGTTTTCAAGGGATTATCGCGTTGGCGCAAGAGCAAGATTCGAGTAGTGATCGTTCGCAATGCGACAGTGGATCGTTCGTTATTAGAGGAGCTGGCCGCGTTTCCAAATTTAGGATTGATCGACATTCAGCATTGCGCGATCGATGCAGAGACTTGGCATTGGTTCGCGGAGTTCGACAGTTTGAAGATTTTGGCGGTGTTCGGTGCCGCTGATCCAGGTGAGGAGCGTGAGTTCGCTTATACCCTGCCTGCGTTGCAAATGATTTTTGAGCCGACGGAGTTTATACCCGCTCGGGCTAACGTCGTATAAACTAGGGCGGACGAAATCAATCAGTAGATAAACCAAGGCGGGAGGCTAGCGGTGTCGAATACGGAGAAGTCCAAAGCGCAACGAAACCAGAAATCAGCGATGGGGCGGCGTTGGGTTGGAGTGTTTGCGACATTTCTTGCATTGGCGATCGCTTGTGCGATCGTTTACTTCGCTTGGAAGTATCAGCGTGAGAATGACCCGTTTCAAAGGCCGGTGACGCTTGACCAGCGATTTGAGCAACGGGTGCGAGCTGCTTCTTTTTTGGAAAATGTACAATACGATCGAGCGATTGAACTGTACGAATCACTCTTGCGCGAGGATCCGAAAGACCGATCTGTTTTGCGGAACCGTGCTATCGCTTCCTTAGCAAACGTGAAGTACCACGTCGACTTGGCGCAGGATGCTTCCAACGACGTCGAGAAGTTGCGAAGTATGTTGCCCGGGCTGTTTGATCGATCGGCGCAATCGATCGCGGAATACATCGCGGTAGCTCCAGAGGATCCGATTGGATATCAGCTCAGTGTACTGCGGGACATCCGCTGGATCGCAGTGTTAGCGGCAGCGAACCCCATCATCGCGGACGAAGAGCAATCGCGGTTATTTGAGAAGTTGCAGCAGTATGTTGAAGAGTTTCCTAACAATACTTTTTTGGTAACGCAATTCTCTAACACCGCCGAGGCGATGAGCGCGGTAGACGCGAAGGCGTTGGAGAAGACGGTCGAGCCGCTCAAGCAGGCGCAGCGAGCACACCCACGCAATCTGTATCTATTGTGCGTTTTGATACAGCGTCTGGTGCAGCTTAAGGATCCCGCAGCTTTGGAGTATGTCGAGCCATTGGCAGAGTTGCTTGCTCCCTTTGAGTGGAAGTGGAAAATGGAAAGGAGGCCGAGAGATCTGAGTGACTTGCGGCGAGCTCTGGAAGTTGCCAAAAGCGATCTTGAGGGGGCTTACGGGATTCTGATCGGTTGGGTGGGAGAAGCGAAATCGACAGAGGGGAGTTTGGTTGATGCCAAGAGTATCGACGTCAGCGAGTTGGCTTTTTTAGATCTCAGTGATGTGCAAGCCAGTCTACGGACGCGGGCGAACGAGGAGCAGCAGGAGGAGCTGCGCAGCATGGATAACGCTGTGATTACCAAGGTCGAGCTTGGCTCGGACACCTCACGCTCGGGAGGGGACTCGATCCAAGGAGTATTGTTCTTCGACTGGAACGTCGACACCAAACCAGAGGTGTTGTGCTGGACAAAAAGGCTGCTGCAGCTCGGGGAGGTTGCACCGGGGGGAGCTTGGAATGAGCTGGCCCAGCTGGCGATGCCTTGGGAAGCTCGCGGTGCAGTTGCTGTCGATTTATTTGCGGTGGATGCACATCGTGGTACGCCAGCACCTCGCGAGGTACTGAAGGGTGATGGTGTTGGCCAATCGGATAAAGTCTCCACGGCAGAGTCCTCCCAGTTGATTGCATCCATGCGGCATGAGACGATTCGAGACTTATTGTTTTATGGCGACGATGGACTTGCTCTGGCAATCGTGGGGATTTCACAAGAGGCTGGAGCATCGCAAGAATCGCGCCCGACGTTGACATGGTTAGAGGAAGCGATTGGTTTGGAGGATCTTCGTGGTGTAACTGGCGTTGTACCGATTGACTGGGAGTCGGATGGTGACTTGGACTTAGCCATTATTTCCAACGGCAAGATTGCATTGCGGGAGAACATGGGGAACCGCAAATTTCGGGATGTTGGAACGTTGAGTTTATTGCCTGACCCGACGCGGAGTGTCACGGCCTTGGGGGTGGTGGATTTGGATCGCGACGTCGACTTGGACATTGTCGTGACCTTGAACGATGGGGTGGGGGTATTGGAAAACATTCAGCATGGTCAATTTCGATATCGCGAATTATTTGAACAAGTCGTTACACCGGTGTTAGCCGGATCGCATTCCCTGTGTGTTGCGGACGTCAACGGTGATTATTCGTGGGATCTGCTCGGTGCAGGTGGGCAGGTCGGTGCAGGTGGGCAGGTCGGTGGTCAGCTTGTGTTGACCGAGACGGAGTTTGGTAAGACGGTTCAGTTCAAGCGAGTGGAAGAGTTGCTGCAAGGGGCGTCGAAAGTGCTTGTGGGGGACTGGGATAACGACGCGAGGATTGATGCGTTCGCTGTGAGCGAATCCGGTGTGACTTGGTTGCGCAATGGCGGAAGTGGTCGTTTTGCTTCTGTGCCGTTGTTATCGAATGATCCACGATCGCCGCGTACTGAAAGTCAAACGGAAACACAGGGAGCCACGGAAAGTGGCAGTGAAGATTCTGACCCAAAGCAGCCCTTGTTAGCGATTGGGGATTGGCAAGGGGATGGATGGTTGGATTTGCTTACCGTGGAAGATGGGACGCTGACATTGGTATCCCCCTCCCCTGCCCCGGAACGTGGATATTTGACTTATCGGATCAAGGGGATCAGCGATGCGAATGGTGGGGGGAGAAACAATCAGTATGCGGTCGGATCTACGGTGGAGATCTACGGGCCGTTTGGTTATCAGGTTCGTCTGATCGAAGATGACAGTGTGCATTTCGGTTTAGCAAACCATTCTCCTTATTCCTTGCGAACGATATTTGTCAACGGATTAACGCAAGGAGTGATTGATCCGAAGCCCAATGAGACGCTTGAGGAGAAACAGGTCTTGATTGGGTCATGTCCATTTTTGTATGGCTGGAACGGCAGTCGCTGGGAGTTGGTCACGGATTTACTATGGAACGCGCCATTGGGATTGCAGACGGCCAAGGGACACGTTCTGCCAGACCGTCGATGGGAGTATTTATCGCTGCCTCGCGGACTGATGCAACCGCACGATGGAGCTTATGAGTTGCGGATCACCGAGGAATTGTGGGAGACGGCGTATTTTGATCATGTGGCATTGTTAGCGATCGATCATCCAAAGGAAACGGAGTGGATTTCGAATGAAAAGGTTGGCCCAGGTTCGATCGCCCAGCCGTTGCTTTGGGGTTTCGAAGAAACGATCGATCCTGTGCGGGTGGTCGATGCACGAGGAAAGGATTGGACTCAGGAAGTCATTGTACAAGACGGCGTATTTGCTCAGTCTTTTGAAAAGCAGTACAAGCAGGGTTTAGTCGAGCAATCGTACTTAGAACTCGATTTCGGGACGATCGATACGAGCAAGGCTTCGCAGTTGATTTTGACCGGCTGGATCTATCCGACGGATACTTCATTGAATATCGCGATTGATCAGAACGACGATTTGGAAATGCCGATTCCATTGTCGATCTGGACCCCTGGAGGTGATGGTGTATTTCGGCAATCGATTCCATTTACTGGATTTCCAGGTGGCAAACCGAAAACAATTGTCATACCACTTGCGAACGCCTTTTTCTCCGATGATCATCGGATACGCTTGGTACACTCAAGTCAGATCTACTGGGATCGGATTCGGTTGGGGTATGGTAAACAATTACCGATCGCGCAGCGTGATGATCCGCAGAAGCCAAGTGCAATGGAGTCGCATACTTCACCGGGGGCGGTATTTCCGACCAAATTGCATTGGCTCACGATGTCATCGTCCGCATTGCATTACCGCGGATTTAGTCGGGAGATGCCCAGAACGCGGCACGATCCACATTGGTATGACTACACAACAGTATCAACCGGTCCGGCTTGGCCTCCGTTGCGGGGCAATTACACGCGGTATGGGAATGTTCAAGAATTACTTGCGTTCAACGACGATATGTTGGTCGTGATGTCACCTGGAGATGAGATGGTGGTGCGATTCGAGTTACCCAGGGAGGAGTTACCTGAGGGTTGGGTGCGGGATTTTGTATTGCATTCGGTTGGTTGGGACAAAGATGCTGCCATGAATACGCTTGAGGGTCAGAGTAGCTTGCCTTTGCCATTTTCGACGATGGAACAATATCCGCCGGGGATCGTTGACCGCGACGAGGCCGCGAGGATCGATCGGATCCATCGCGATACCTTGACACGTCAGCAGGATACTTCGAAGTTTTGGCGGTATCGCGAGACGGGAACGGCTAGGCAATGAGTGGAGTTAAGCGAACTGGGGGTTCGGCAGGTGTGGTGTACTTGGTCGGTGCAGGTCCTGGGGATCCTGAGCTTCTAACGATTGCGGCAAAGCGGTTCCTAGAGCTCGGGGATGTGGTTCTTTACGATGGTCTAGTCAACCCACAGATTTTGCATTGGGCTTCGCCAAACGCTGAGCGAATTTGCGTAGGGAAGCGAGGGCATGGTGGAGTGTGGAAGCAGTCGCAGATCGACGATTTGGTTGTGTCCTATGCCAAACGCGGGATGCGTGTAGTGCGACTCAAAGGGGGGGATAGCGCGTTATTCGCACGGTCATCCGAGGAGATCGAGCGATTGGAATCGGAGGGCATTGCATATCACTTAGTTCCCGGCGTCACGACTGCTTCTGCCATTCATGCATATTGTGGAATCCCATTGACTCATCGAGATTGGAGTTCATCGGTTGCGTTAGTATCCGGTCAGTTGCAATTGACCGATGGAAACGTAGACCAGGAAGACCAAGTGGATTGGCAATCGTATGCTAAGTTTCCGGGGACCTTGGTGTTGTACATGGCTATTCAATCTGCGGCGAGTTGGAGTGGAGAATTGATACGAGGTGGGAAGTCACCGAGAACGCCCGTTGCGATGGTCCGTCGCTGCAGTATGCCGGATCAAGAGGTGTTCGAGTGTGAACTATCCGAAGTGCCTGCAGTGTTGCAGACACGCCCGAACTTTCAACCTCCAGTATTGGTCGTGATTGGAGAAGTGGTGCGAGCAAGGCATCGTCTTATGTCGCGAGCAAATGACGTGTTGACGGGGAGTGAATTGCGTGGAGAACGCGTTTTGGTCACGAGTCCTGCAGAGTCTCACGTCCATCGTTTGGCCGAACGGTTTCGGGGATTAGGAGCAGACGTTTGGGAATGTCCATCGATCGAGATTCGCGGTATCGATGCTGATGCGGCAGACCATGCTGAAGAGAGTCTGCGCAGCAAACTTGAAAACGTAGATTGGATCGTTTTTTCAAGTCGGCATGGGGTGCGATTTTTGATGGATCGGATTTTCAGGAGCGGAGGGGATTCGCGATGGCTCGCAGGGATAAAAATCGCAGCGGTTGGTGGATCGACTGCCGAAAGCTTAAGCCATTACGGACTTCGCGCAGACTCCCAGCCATCGGCCGGAGCAGGAGGTGAGGTGCTTTTGAAAGAGTGGGCGTCAAAAGTTACCGGCAAGAGCGTGCTATTGATCAAGACCCCCGATGGAAAGCGACTGCTAGAAGAGTCATTGCTTGGAGTGACTTCGAGTCTAGAGTTGATGGATGTGTATAGCCAAGTCCCGGTCATGCATTGGCCAGCGTCCGTCCTAGAGCTGGTAAGAGGAGATGAGGGTACACCGATCCGAATATGGGTCACGGCGACGAGTTCGAATATTGCGAAGGAGGCGTACAGACTATTGGGAGAATGTGCTAAGCGGGTTCGATGGGTAGCGATTTCGCAAGCGGTAGCTCGGATACTCGAAGAACTCGGCGCAAGTGAGGTGCTTGTCGCTGATCATGCTTCGTATGACGGGGTATGCACTGCTGTGATGGATGAAGTTGCACGCAATCGCGATCGACTAACAGGACAAGTCGAACCATAAGCCCAATTCCCGCAAACCGAGAAGTGTTTGTATCTACCAACCTCCCCGCAACACACACATCCGAATCCATCAATGAATGAGATGTCGCATTTGCGGATTGTTTCAGCGCCGAATCTCAAATCTTGCAAACTCACCCGAAGCTGTACTTTGATAACTGCTGCATTCATGGATCGCACCGGGAGCAACATCCCGCAAACGGGCTAGAAAAGACTCTATCTGGCGGTCTTCCCCCTCCATGACAATCTGAACGCGACCATCGTCCAAGTTCTGCACAAAGCCAACAATCGGGTAGTGTCGTGCAAGGTCATGCACGGCGAACCGCATCCCGACACCTTGAACCCGCCCAGTTAGAAATGTGGTTACACGTACCATGGCTAACCCCAACGTTGCAACCCACCAAAGAAAAATGCGGATCTTGAACGATCCGCATCTTGTTTACTTAACAACTAACTCGCATATCGTCGCCCGATAGCCCCAAACCAATCGAACGATACAAGCCTGTTGCGAATAGAAGTAGCCTGGGCGAAGGTATCTGCCAAGCCAGAGGCCAAAGCCTACTTCTTCTTTTTCTTCTTGTCGTCTGCTTCGTCTTCCTTCTTGACCTTCTTCTTCTTCTTCAAAGAGATCTTGGGAACACGTACCTTGGCCATACCCAAAACGATGGACTTCTCGGTCCACTTGTCAAGTTCTTGAAGGCGTTTGATCCGCTCCGCACGCGTCATGACGTTGCGAGTCTTGATCGCACCAGCTCGGACTTTGAGGCTCTTATCTAAGGTCATTTTCGCTCACACCCACGCAAGGGTCATTGCCATTGGGAAAGATTCAATTGGACGGTTCTCCCTGGAAGGGCTCCATAGGAAGGTGCAAAGCTTAGCCACGGTTTCGTTTCCTTTCAAGCCAACTTTTCGCTATATTTTCCGTAGATGTTGGATAACTATCAACTTTTGCGGGTCATCCAGGGAGTATCCTGGTGCGTAGAACAGGCTGCCCGACCGACTGTTCCCTACCCTTTTCAACTCTTCTAGCAGTCCGTCTTCCCAGACGAATGAATCGCGGCTATGAACCCCTCCCCCATACTCCCAGAAGAACGACCTGGCTCGGCCCGCCTCATCACGCTCTTCGCTTGCGTTTTGGTAGCCGTAATTGCTAGTTATGCAATCACTTACGTCTGGGTTGAGCGATCCGCCAGAAAGATGATTTACCAACAAAACACCCCTAAAGAGGGGGCAGAGCGTCTCGAAGCCTTTTCCCCCTGGATGTTCTCACCGACAAAATGGCAATGGCTGCGGGCGGAAGCCTATCGAAAACTTGGAGATCGTAGCCGCGTTTCTCGTATCAGCGACGAACTCGCCGCTCGCGGGATGCCGAATTTGCAAGCGTCCAGCCCGCTCCTGTTGATGGAGTCGGCAGCAGGAATCCCGGGCCGTGTTAAAGACAACCTCGGACCATTGCTCTTACTTTACAAAGACCAAGGGTCGGATGTCCTCGGAGCGCTCGTCGCCGGTTTCATGAATCTCGGAGACCTATCTGGAGCGAACCAAACACTCCGACTTTGGAACGAACTCTACGACAAGGATCCACAAGCTGAGTACTGGCGAGGCGTTCACGCCACAACGAGCTACGATTTGGATACGGCTTTGGAAGCATTCAAACGCTCGATCGAATTAGCCCCCTCCGAAATTCGTCCGCACCAAGAATTGGCAGAAGTCTACTTGGAAAAAGCGATGTTTGAGGAAGCTCGAGCCGAGTTTGAGTGGTTGGTCCAACGCAAACCCGACGCCCCGGAAATCATCACAGGCCTGGCTCGCTCTCTTTTGAACCTAGGATATGCCGACCAAGCAGCAGAGCAGTTGCAGAAACTCTCCGATGTATCAAAACTCCCCAGCCCCGAACTCGCCCTGGTCTGCGAAACAAATCTCGAAGCCGATAAAGTCGATGTCGCCAGCACCCAAGCGGCGATCTTGCTGCAACGCTGGCCTGACGCCCTACCCTATCTTCAACTTCATGCACGATGCTTGGCCAAACTCGGTAAAACCGCCGAGAGCGAAGCCTTGTTCGCTCGCGCTGCAGAAAGCCAAAAACGTCGCCCAGATGTCGATCGAATGATCGAACAACTTGCGACCGATTCGGCGAACCAAGCGATGCGGCGTGACATGGGTGAACTCATGATGAATTACCTCGACCCACCTGGTGGAGTCGGATACCTGCAAATCGCCTCTCGAGCAAATCCATTCGATTTGAAAGCCCAAGAATTACTTGCAATCTACTACGAGCGTGAAGGTAACGAAACGATTGCAGACAATCATCGCAAAGCGATCCGACGCATCCAGCAAGCGATGCTCGAAGCAGCCGAAGCCGAGGCACAAGCTCAAGCACTTGGACAGCCTGGACAACTTGTCCAACCCCCTGCAACGGCGCCTGCGACCAATGCCAGCCCCCCAATCGGGAACTAGTCGATGCCCCCACGCAACGTGTACCGATTTCTTCCTAGCCCCCGTACGTCCCTCCTTAACCGTACCGTCAATTCAAGGTTGGCTGTTGCCGCATTGAGTCTCCTGGGACTTTTTTCTGGTTGCACTCGAACCTCAGAAAAACCACCTGACAGCACGCCACTGCCCCCCTCACCTTCAGGTACCGTTGCAGTCGTTCAATATTCAAGTCACGGCAAAGATATTGGAATCGACTTCAGTTATCAAAACGGCGAAGCAGCTTGGTTGGCTGCGATGATCGAATCCAATGGTGGTGGAATCGGTTGGCTTGATTACGACCGAGACGGTCGCTGGGATATGTTTATCCCGGGTGGCGGACTGCTCACACAGGACAAGCAGCCCATCATGGTCAGTAACGGCATGTACCGGCAAACCACTGCAGGAACTTTTGCGCAAACTGCCACTGAAGCTGGCACGGCTCAAGGAGTTTGTTATTCCTTCGGCGCAGCGATCGCGGATTACGATGCCGACGGTTTTCCAGATCTTTTCATCACCGGGTACGCGGGGCAACAACTCCTTCGCAACATGGGAGATGGCACGTTCGAAGATGTCACCCGTATTGCAGGATTCAACCATCGCGGCTGGAGTTCGTCGGCAGCTTGGTTCGATGCTGAAAACGATGGGGACCTCGATCTGTACATCGCGCATTACGGAATTTGGTCACCCGAAACCGACAAAAGGTGTTACAACAGTGAAGGGCAAGTCGATCGATGTGCACCGGCTGATTATGTAGGGGAATCGGATGAACTATGGATCAATCAAGGTGACGGGACCTTCGTCGACAACTCCGAGTTCTTCAAGCAGTTCTCCTATCGCGGCATCGGCGTTGTTGCTTGTGATTTCGATCTCGACGGCGATACCGACCTCTATGTTGCGAATGATGAAGATCCCAATACACTTTTCGATAATCAAGGAAACGGTCAGTTTAAAGAGATCGGCGCACAATCGGGAACGAGCCTTGGATCGCGCTCGATTGTCGATGGATCGATGGGACTAGCCCTCGGAGATTTTGATGGAAACCTCAAACCCGATGTTCTGGTGACGAACTACCAAAACGAGTATTGCGAACTCTACCTAAACCAAGGCAAACAATACTTCACACTCGGGACGCGATCAGCAGGCTTGATGGCTTTGGGTCAAGCTGTCGTCGGCTGGGGGACGGCCTTCGCCGATGTCGACCTCGATGGCGATGAAGATTTGATCGTTATCGCCGGACACACGAGCCGAAAACCCATCAAAAGCAGCAACCTGCAAAAACCCTATTTACTTGAAAACCGCGACCGCAAACGACTCCTCTCTGTCGGGGAATCGTCCGGCGAATTCTTTCGACAAGTACACGCCGGGCGAGGAATGGCTATCGCTGATTTCGACAATGACGGCGACATGGATTTCGCCGTCAGCAAACTCGAGCAACCCGTCGAACTCTTGCGAAACGATGGACAACATGGGGCGACCAGGGGGAATTACCTCATTTTGGATCTGGTTGGACGGAGTGTGAATCGGGATGCCGTAGGGGCTTGGGTCGAAGTCCAAACCGCTGCTGGAACTCTGGTTCGTCACCGCTATGGAGGTGGCTCCTACGCCTCTACCCACGCACATTCATTGCACTTTGGATTCCCCGCTGCAGACAAAAAAATCCAAAAGGTCAGCATCCACTGGCCAGGTGGGAAAACCGATTCCTTCATGGATGTGCCCCCCAATCAAAGAATGGTCGTGATAGAATCATCTCCATAAGAACGCCTTCGATCGATCGGCGTTCTGGCGTGCGTAACATTCCGTATCCCAGCCCTCGCTTTTCGATAAATCTAGTCTCTTATGGTTGAAAAAGCTTCGAACCCCCTGCCGACCCAAGACCTTCCCGCAGCGTCGTACCCTTTCTTCACGCAACTCGCAAGAATCATCAACTCGGGGCAGTCGCGTGCAATCGTTGTATCGGGAAATATCTACGATCTTTATTTTGACGGAAAAGAGTATGTACCCCTCATTCGATTCCTGCAAAACAAGACGAAGGTTCCAGGGCTAATCCAAGTTGTTTACGAGCTGAATGGGCCTGTACGAATTCAAGACGATGATCGGGCGAAACTGCGTGAAGCTTGGACCGCATGGAAAAATGGAGTATCGGTTGATGTCATACCGACCCGCGAAGTCCTTCAAGACGGAAGTAAATTCGAACTGCGACGCAAAGAGTTCGATCAATACCTTCGAGACGCGATCGGAAACTCGACTCAGGCTCTTGAATTCATGCGGCAGTTGACTATCTGCTCGCGCAATTGTCTCAAGGAAAACTTGCTTATCACAATCGAGGGTGGTGACATTCTGCTCCCATCCGGCGATGGCGATGTTTCTAAGATGAATGATGCACAGCTTCGACGTATCACGATCGTCACCGACTGGTTCGGCGATCCTGCTTTTTTTAACGGAAAAGACAACGTCATTCTGTTGGCCGAATCACGCAGCATGATCCATCCTCGCGTTTCGAGACTTCCGCAGGTCCTCTCCGTAGAAGTCCCCTCACCGGATATCGCATCTCGAAAACACTATGCACAATGGCATGCCACGCAAAGTGGAAATCGCGCGATCATCGATCAAGTCGATACCGTCGCCGATGCAACCGCCGGCTTGTCCTTGCATGCAATGCGGCAACTCCTCTTGGCATCTGATTACTCCAAAGAACCGATTCAACGACAAGACACCACGTTACAAGTCGAGCAGTTCATCCAATCGCAGCTCGGCGAAGATGTCATCGAATTCAAAAAACCAATCCAAACACTCAAAGATGTCATTGGGTTCTCCAAGCTCAAGCAATTCTTGACCGATTACATGATCCCCCGCATGAAACTTCCGGATGATCGCGCCCTTCCAGGCGCCGCCATCGCAGGCCCAATCGGGGGTGGCAAGACGTTTATCTTCGAGGCTGTCGCCGCAGAACTCGATATCCCCGTTCTCGTCTTGAAAAATATCCGCAGTCAATGGTTCGGACAAACCGACGTGATCTTTGAACGCCTAAGACGCGTTCTCGAAGCCCTGGAAAAGGTCGTGATTTTCGTCGACGAAGCCGACACGCAGTTCGGAAGCGTCGGCGAAGGAGCTCACGAAACGGAACGCAGATTGACCGGAAAAATCCAGGGAATGATGAGCGATCCGAAACTGCGAGGACGCGTGATCTGGTTGCTGATGACCGCGCGGATCCATTTGCTATCCCCCGATATCCGACGTCCCGGACGCGTCGGGGATCTGATCATCCCCGTCCTCGATCCAATCGGTGAGGATCGCATCGAATTCATCCGTTGGATGTTAGGGCCGACCAAACTGGTGACCGATGAACTGGTCGATTGGCTCGACCAAGAAGGGCTCGAAGAGGACTTTTCTTCTGCCGGATACGCAGCGCTGCGAAGCCAATTCAAGGCTATACCGCCGAAAGATGCAGAAGAACTAAAGTCCATCGTGCGCGATTTCCTCCAACCAGCAATCAAACAAACCCGTCGGTATCAGACCCTTCAAGCCCTGGTCAATTGCACACGCAGGTCACTTCTTCCCGATCCCGATATTTCCGAAGAAGATCGCGCCCAGATGGAAACAGAAATCCGCCTACTCGAATCTATGGGGATTCGTTGAGCGACTCACTCCTTCGTCCTTCCTACAATTCCTTTTTCAGTAGGACTCATCACACCATGAAAAAAAACGACTCGAGAATGCCCTTCTGCCGTCCGCTCCCAAGACCCTCCCAAGGAGTCCTTCCGACCCTTCGTGGCGAGCTTTTTCCAACGCCTTGGTTCCTCTCGTTCATCACCACTCTGGTCATCGCGTTACTGACCGTGCCAATTGCCAGTTCCCGCAAAGCCAGTGCCCAAGAACCCTTCTCGCAACTCGTTGGACCTGTCCAAGTCTCCAACGTCGAATCTGGCCCCGCTCTGCCGAACAAGACCGTTCAAATCCCCTACATTCTCTGGGGTGGTGATATTGCGACATTTGTTGCAAACGGAGATCTGAAGACAAAGTCTGGATCGCTCTACCAAAAAGCGGGTCTCGATTTACAACTCGTTCCCGGTGATGACTTCGTAGGCCAAGTGCGAAATTACCTGTCCGGCAAATCACCCATGCTGCGTGGCACCATGCACATGATCGGACTAGCGGGCGAAGTTCTCGGTAGCGACCCTCGCACGAAACCCGTCATCATCCTACAACTTTCCTGGAGTGCAGGTGACCATATTGTTGCCAAAAAAGAGATTCGAAATCTCAATGACCTGAAAGGCAAAAAAATCGCTTGTCAGCAAGGCGGACCTCACGTCGGATTGCTCTACGATTCGCTCTCCGCAGCAGGCTTGAATCGAGAGGACGTTGAAATCGTTTGGACCAAAGACATCACTGGCCCAGATGGCCCAGCAACTGCATTTCGAAACGACAGTTCTATCGATGCATGCTGCGTGGTCACTCCGGACATGATCGGCCTGACAAGCGGTTTAGAATCGGTCGGGACTGGTGCAGAAGGAACGGTAGCAGGTGCGCGAGTAGTCAACAGCACCGTTCAAATGAGCCGTTCGATCGCTGACGTTTATGCCGTTCGCCGCGATTGGTATGACGCAAACAAAGAATGGGTCCAAAAATTCGTCGCAGGACATCTAAAAGCAACCGAAGAACTTGTCGCGATGCGAAAGGGCTTTAGCGATACCGGAAAACTCACCAAAGAGTACGAACAAATCCTCAGTACCTCACAGCGTATCTTCGGCAAAGAAGTCCTACCAACTCTCGAAGGAGACGTTCACGGACTGTTACTCGATTGCAGCTTTGTCGGCCTACCCGGGCAAATCGCGTTCTTCAAGCAAAAGTCCAACGCAAGCGGTTTTGACGAAGTGATGACGCGATCGATCAATCTGGCAACCCAATGGAAATATGCAAAGTCCCGAGCAGGTTTTGAGCCGAATGACTTCGACTACAAGAAAATCGCAGAACTCGGCTCCGTGCCCTACGTCGAACCTACCAATGTCGAACGCTTCAATCCCAATGCGGAATCCACCGACTTGTTTATGGGTGAAAACCTCGATGCCAATACCATCGTCAGCTTCTCCATCAACTTCGAACCCAACGAACAAAATTTTTCCGCCGATCGCTACGGTGCTGAATTTCTACGTGCATTGAAACAAGCTAGCCAATTCGGAAATGCTGCCGTCGTGATTCGAGGACACGCTGATCCAACAAAAACCCTAGTGGATTTGATCAAGGCAGGTACAACCAAAGGAATCATTCAACAAAACGGAACGCCTGGAAACTATCGCTACTTTATGAACGGCAAGCCACTGGATCTCAGCCGCACCAAAGAAGTCGTCGACTTGATCAAAAACGGTTCCTTTGGCGGCGGCTCCGTCGATCCGTCGGTCACCATGCAAGCCGCATTGTCCCTTTCGCAGTCGAGAGCTGAAGCAGTAAAAAAATCTCTTGAGAAGTTCGCCAAGGACTCTGGGATCACCATCGATTTGTCCCAAATCGTTCCCGTCGGCGCCGGAATCATGGAACCCGTGATTCCAAAGCCAAAGAATATCGACGAAGCCAAAGAGAATATGCGAGTCGAATTCCGAATTGTAAAAGTCAACCCGGAAGCACTCAATCCAACCGATTTCAACTTCTAAGAGTAGAAGCCTCACTGCTGAACGCTACGATCCTGGATGAACCAGTAATCAACGCCAAGCCAAGCGCAACGCAAGGAACTTTCGATGAATAGCAAGAACAGCAAAAGCCCAACCAAGTTGTTTTGCGCAATGTTTCTTGCCGGGTGCTTCGCCTCGCAAGCGTACTGCCAAGAAACAGAATCGCAAAGGGCGCCGAACGTAGCAAGCACGCCGACATCCCTAAGCGATAATGTAGTGATTATTCTCGATGATTCCGGGTCGATGCGCGAACGTATGCAACGAGATCGAATCACTCGTATGGATGCAGCCAAAGCTGCACTGACTCGAGTTATCGAACAAATCAAACCACAAACCAATGTCGGAATTCTCCTGCTCAACGGCGCGCGGAGAAACAAAAATTGGCTTGTTCCCTTCGGCCCCCTGGATAAACCCGAAGCGTTGCGGCGAATCGCCGTGTTACAACCCGGCGGGGGAACCCCACTCGGTGAAGCGATGAGGGTCGGTGCCGATGAATTGTTAACACTGCGATCGAAAAATTTCTACGGTACCTACCGACTCGTCGTCGTCACCGACGGCGAAGCGTCTGATCCTCAATTGCTACAGCAATTTCTACCGGATGTCCTATCGCGCGGGATCCTCGTCGATGCGATCGGTGTAGATATGCAAGAAGATCATTCGTTAGCTACCAAAGTACACAGCTATCGACGCGCAAACGATATTGAATCGCTATCGAATGCAATCCAAGAGATATTGGCTGAGCAACCGCAGAAAGATCAAGCGAATAGTGAAGCGGACTTTGCCTTGCTCGATGCACTTGGAGACGTCGATGTCAGTGAAGTCCTCAAAGCCCTATCGAAACCAAATAACGAACCGATCACCGGTATCTTGTCGAACGGATCGAACACCTTTGGTAACTCTTCCTCCTCCGGTGCTGGCACCATCAATCCAACGACAGGTTTTGCTACGCCGGCGCAAACAAATCCGACTGTTCCTGGCCACACCAGTACACAGACCGCTACGAGTTGGCTCTCCCAAATTCTCGGAACAATTTGCAGTTGCTTCGTTCCATTGATCTTGATCTTCCTATTTCTCGCGGCTTTCTTGTCGTCGAATAAATCAGGGCGACCGACCCGACACAAATAGCCACCCACACGGGCAGAACGGAAACTTGGGGAACGCACTTCGCGTTAACCCGACTTGGCCAACTTTGCTTGCGCCATCAACTTCCGTTTGTTTCCAACGATGCGAATGACTTCGTCGGTCAATACCGCCGCCATCAACGCAATGGCAACTATGATAAACTCCCAACTCTTCGGGATGCTCAATGCCGCAATCGACAAGAATAGCGACCGCATTACCGCCGTTCCAAATACCACACCAACGATGGAACCCGATCCACCGCGCAAGGAACAGCCACCAATAACCGCCGCAGCAACCGCATACATCTCGTAAATACTTCCCGTTTGCGATGGCTCAATCGTGTTGAAGTCAAACACCAACAAGATGCCTGTTAATCCAGCAAGCAACGAACAGATGACATACGTCGAAATTATGATCTTATCCGTGGCAATCCCGCTGAACTTGGCCGCCTGAACGTTGTTTCCCAACGCCATCAAATAGCGACCAAAAACCGATCGGTTGATTGCAATCCACAAAGCAATTGCGACCAATGCCAACAAGACTGCCGTCGTCGGAATCTCTATCCATGAAAAGAGTGGGACACTTTGTGTCGCACCATTCGCATCAAGCAAAGGAGCATTGTTCTTGCCATCCCAAATCACCGAATGCCAACGCCCTTGACTTACATACGGCAAAAAAGGAACCGGCAACTTGAACGAAACCCCATTGATCCACTCTTTGATGTTGACTAACGTGCTACCAAGCCCTTTGGACTGTTCGCCAGCCAACACACGCGCAATTCCGCGATAGGCTAACAACCCACACATGGTAACCACAAAAGGCTGAAGCCCCACTTTGGTTACCAAAAGACCATGAAGAAGACCCAAGAGCGCAGAGCCTAGCAACACAATCGGGATCACCAACCAAATCGGCCGGTGCTGAAATTGAAACCATTGCACCTGGGCATCCACAGGAAAATTTGCGTTCGGCTCACGCAACACAACGCTCACGCCCTCGTCACTTCGCTCCACCGATACAACACTCCCCTGCACCGGTTGACCAAACGCATTGACGAAACGCAACTGGTCGTCTGTGCGAATCGTCCAATCGTTCGCAGCCAAAGTCACCTTCGGCAGTTGATTGTTCTTCACCGGCACTTTCTCTACCTTGAGCACCTTAGTCGTCTTCTCCGAATCCACATGCTGCTGATTCAGTAACATCAGCATGCAAACACCAGCTAATGCAATCACCGAACCGATCGACAAGTCAATCCCGCCTGTCATGATGACCAGCGCCATCCCGAGGGATATAAATCCGAATAGACTTGTCCAACGGATAATCGACTTGACGTTCTCATCCGATAAAAACGAAGGATTTAACCAGCCGGTTACCAATAAGATAGCCAGCAACAACAAAACAACACCAATGCTTTTAATTTGCATGTTCCAGAATCACTTTAGTGAACAACGGAGGTTGCTTCGGTGCGTCCGAAAGCCAATTGCATAATACTTTGCTCGGTCATCGCGTCGCGAGAAAGTTCCCCTTTGACTCGCCCTTCATGCATCACGTAAGTACGATCCGCCATCCCGAGTATCTCTTCCATTTCGCTCGAAACGAACAAGATCGCCGTTCCTCGCTCCGCCAACTGCTCCATCAAACCATATATCTCTTGCTTGGCTCCGATATCCACTCCACGCGTTGGCTCATCGAGCAGCAATACCTTGGGATTCCGCATGATCCACTTGCCAAACACAATCTTCTGCTGATTCCCACCTGATAGGAATGCCGAAATCTGCTGCAAATGCGGCGTCTTAATCCGTAACGCAGTGACTTGCTCCTGACCCGCACGATGCTCCGCCGCTCGCGATAATATCCCATAGCGACTGACGTTTTCCATCGATGCCAACGTCAAATTGTCCCCTACGCTCATCGACGTAACCAAACCTGTATGACGTCGGTCTTCTGGAACCAAAGCCAATCCCGCCGCGATCGAAGTACGAATATTCCCCGCCGGAATCGCTTTTCCATCAACCGAAATGCACCCCCCTAAAACCGGTCGCATTCCCATGATCGCTTCCAACACTTCGGTCCTGCCAGCACCAACCAACCCAGCCATTCCAACGATTTCACCCGATCGAACTTCTAGGTTCACCGCATGTTCTGCACGACCAAAAACTCGAACATCCTGCAATTGCAATCGCACCTCACCCGGCTTCTTCGGCACGTGAGGAAAATATCGATTCAATTCACGACCAACCATCGCATGCACCATCCGGTCATGCGTGATCTCCCGTTTCTCTAACGTCGCCGCGTTCTGACCGTCCCTCAATACCTCTACACGATCCGAAAGCTCCGCGACTTCCGCCAACCGGTGGGATATGTAAACAATCGATACTCCTTCCGACTTGAGTTGCCGAATCAACTGAAAGAGTTTGTCTGACTCGTGAGCTGAAAGACTGCTCGTCGGCTCGTCCATGATGATCATGCTTGCATCTGTCGACAACGACTTGGCAATCTCCACCATCTGACGCTGTGCAATCGATAACTTCTGCAGCGATGTCCCTGATGGGATGTCTAATCCAACCCGCTGAAGGAACTCGTCCGCTCGCTGTCGCATCTGCCGCGACTGGATCATCCCCCACTTTGTCGGCTCGCGACCCAAGAAGATGTTCTCCGCAACGGTTAGGTTTTCTGCAAGATTCAATTCTTGGTGGATCAATGAAATCCCAGCCCCAATCGCTTCGCTGGGATTCGTAAAACGTACCTGACTTCCCTTCCACCACAACTCACCAGAGTCCTGCCCCTGAACACCCGCTAGGATCTTCATCAGCGTGCTTTTCCCTGCACCGTTCTCGCCGATGACACTCAATACTTCACCGGGATTCACGTGCAGACTCACCCCCTGAAGTGCTTTGACCCCAGGGAAAGTCTTGGTGACGTTTTCTACGCGTAAAATGGGTTCCATCAGTTTCCCGCAGACTCAAAGCCCGGTGGCAACGGCTTGTCTGCCAACTCGTCAATCACCCCTCGCGATCGCTCTTGCGCATTGAGCACTTCCAACTTACCAACAAAAATCATCACCTTGCCACCTTCAGGAATCGCTTGCTTGACCAACTTACCCGCCGCACGACCTGCCAAGTAGTTGCTGGTGCCCAAGTAAAACTTTCGGTTGGACTTTGGGGCGTCCGAGTCTTGGCAAATCACAGACATCTTCTCTGCTGCCATGTTCAACATATCCACTTGATTCTCCGGGTTGATCGGGGAAATCGCCAAACCATCAAAGCCGTTGTTCACCGCTTGCTCAATCGCTTGCTTCTGCTCGTCAACCGTCCCTTGGCTAGGGAATGTCACCGCAGTGGTGGTGTTGAACACTCCATCCGCTTTCTCGCAACCCTTTTGAGCAAGCACCCAAAACAAATCCACACTGTTCGTGATAAAAGCTAACTTGGTCGGCTTGGCAGTGTCGTACCCTTCCGAATCCGACTTGGGAATGGGCCCCTTCCCGTCCCGAATCGCTTGCACTCCAGCATTGAACTCCTGGATATTATCCGCGGTAACCACAGAGTGCGGAACGTAGATCATCTTGTCCTCAGGAACCTTCACCTCCTGATTGCGAGCCATTGCAGCCAAATACTCAACGCTCTTAAAACCGAACAAGTACGGTTGCTGTGCAATCGTACCGATGATCTTTCCATCCGCGATGCCTGCCAGAGTGGCCGGATGCTCATCAAACCCAACAATCTTTACCTTGCCCGCCAAGGATCGTGCTTCGAGAGCCGAAAGGATGGCTGGCGGATTGTAAGCCCACAGTCCTACCATGCAGTTCACGTCCGGATTCGACACCAACGCCGACTCAGCATTGCTTTTCGCAATCGCGTCATCTTTGTTGTCGGTCATAATATTCAATACTTCATACTTCCCAACCTTCGCCGGCAAAGCATACCCAACTCCCGGAATCACCGCCTTCGAATTCGCGCTGACCGTCGGAGCCGCTTGCTTGCCCTCCAACGTCGAAGTTGGAGCCCCATCCGCCGAACTAGGAACCTTCGCTGGTGGCTTCGGCGAATTGTCACACCCTGAAAAAGCAAAAGGCAAACCGGCCAGAACTGCAATAGCCAACGCAGCTCGTTTCTTCGCATTCAAACTTGTCGATTTCTTCATTACGTTTGTTTTCATTTCAGGGTACCTGCCGGTTCGCAGAAAGGTTGAATGATGCCTAGCATTTCCAAGGACAAATCTTCCGGGGTCGAAAACGTCAGATTCTAAGTGGTACGGCCACCCACGCAACATCGACCACCGGAAAAACACCCCTCCAAGCCAGATTTGGGGCTCGAAACCAGACCTTATAAACTGCCAAACCCTACCGTTTCCTCCCATTTCTATCCAGAAACCCATAGACTCCTTTCAAACGAACCGCCCGCGACCGACAATACAAAACACTCATCGACCTGCCT
>JBIJCS010000307.1:0-6205 GCA_044344575.1 Pirellula sp.
TGCGGATCAAGCCTTCGGAAGGTGGATCGGAGAAGGTTACCGCAAATAAGGTGACCGTAGAGAATCTAGGGAAGGGAAAGATCGCCAAGTTAGAGCAGTGGGTAAGCGATCCGACGGATGCGATTTTTTCGAAGGCGGGGGCGAAGAAGCAGTACAACCAGGGTTGGCCTTTGGCTTTTACGTTTTGTGTCGTTTCGGTGTTGGTTGCACCGTTAGCGATGTACAAGGGGATGGCACCGAAGCAGTACTTTCTAGGTATAGCCGTTTTGTATTTGTTAGGGGCATTGGCTTTTGTCTTGGCCGGCCAGGCGGTGATCAAGCAGTACAACTTTGAGTATGTGTTATGGGCCTTGATGTTGGGGTTATTGATCAGCAATACGGTGGGGGTTCCTGCGTTTCTACGTCCGATGCTGATTGGTGATACGTTGATCAAGTTAGGATTGGTACTTTTTGGAGCGGAGGTTTTATTTGGGAAGTTGATTGTGTTGGGGGTACCGGGAATCTTTACGTCATGGTTGGTAACACCCGTAGTGTTGATCAGCACCTATTGGTTTGGACAGAAGGTGTTGAAGATGGAGTCCCCGAGTTTGAACATGGTGATTTCTGCGGACATGTCGGTGTGTGGAGTTTCGGCGGCGATCGCGACGGGGGCAGCATGTCGGGCGAAGCGGGAGGAGGTTTCGTATGCGATTGGGGTTTCGCTGTTGTTCACGGCGATCATGATGGTTGTGCAGCCTTGGTTTGTGCTCTGGAGCGGTATGGACAAAATGGTCGGTGCGGCTTGGATGGGGGGAACGATTGATTCAACGGGAGCGGTGGCGGCGGCGGGGGCGGTGTTAGGGAAGGAGGCCGAGACCGTGGCTTCGACGGTCAAGATGATTCAAAACGTACTGATCGGGGTGATTGCCTTTGGGGTTGCTGCATATTGGTCGGCCCGGCATGGTTCAGAGGAAGCTGGGGGTGAGGGAGCTGGGGCGAAGATCGGTTTGGGTGAGATTTGGAAACGGTTTCCCAAGTTTGTGTTTGGATTTATTGGGGCATCGTTGGTCTTTTCGTTTTTGCCGCACTGGTTTGGGCTGACGTCCTCTGGGGTTGAGACGTTGACGAAAGACTTGACGACTCCGTTGCGGATGTGGTTGTTTTGTTTGGCGTTTATCGCGTTTGGGTTGGAGACGAATTTCCGTGAGTTGAGCAAGTACTTGCGGGAGGGCAAACCATTGTTGTTGTATTTGCTTGGTCAGGCGTGGAGCATGTTGTTGTCGCTGGCCATGGCGAGCTTGATGTTTGGGTATTTGTATGCAGACCGCATTCAGGAGATGATGAAGAAGTGAGTGGGGGCTGGTTTCGTTTGATGGTTTGGGTGTTGGGGATGGTATTGGTTTGGAGTGTGTTCTTGCCTTGGGTGGGTCGATGGTGGGTGGTTCGGGAGCATTTGGAGTTGATGGAGCGATCGAACATCAATGCGGGTGCGATGTTCTACACGGAGGTGGAGAACGAACGTTAGGGAGGGGTTAGGCTGGACGTTTGGGGGTGATTTGGGGGGTTGGGATGGGAAATCTCAACGAAATTGCAGGATTTTTTACTGCATTAACTATCCTACTATCTTCGGATTTTCATGGTCGGCGGGTCGGTCTGTAAGTCGCTAGGGTTAGGGGACTTAGCGATTCTGACGCGTTTGCTAGCAAACCCGGGACAACTTCGGGAAACTGCGACACTTCGACGCAATCTTAGCGGTTTGCGGGGCGATGGAGGGGAGTTGTGGGGTGACGGAGCGGTTGAAGCGTAGGTAGATCGCCCTATACTGGCCCCACTTATCGGACGCCGTTCGATTTTACTTAGTCGGTAAATTCTTCGGAATTGACAAAGTCACCGCAGGGTGTTTTTGGGGGTTCTGTGGGGTTGGCTGGCACAAGATACGACTCCTCGAAGCAAGGGTAGGGTCGAGCGGTACGCAGCGGATCTGCATCGTTTTGGCGACGTTCTCGGTGGGCTGGCGACAGCTTGTCGGGGCACAAGTTCAGCTAGAGCGGGAGATGGACCTCGCAGTCGTTGCGTTTGAAATTGCATTTGTCCCGAACATGGAAAGGGGTCCCAAAGATGTTGCGAACAGCGACTTTCTTTAGTCTTGTTTTGATTGGAATGGCGGGTTTGGTCCTTGGAGCGGATCCGGAGCGGCGGGTACGATCGGCGGCCGAATCGGAAGTTCTTCCGTATGAGGAGGCTTACCGCAAGGCGCAGCAGGAGCGAAAACCTCTTGTAATTCTTGTCGGTGCTCAATGGTGTGCGGCTTGTAAAACCATGAAGCACGATACAATGGAGCCGATGCAGGAGTCGGGGGCTTTGCGAGAGGTGGTCTACACACAGCTCGACAAGGACGATCAACCGGAGTTAGCTGGTCAGGTCATGCAGGGGAAGATGCTTCCACAGATTGTTGTTTTCTGTGAGAGTGACGCGGGTTGGAAGCGATTTTCCTTGACTGGGATTCAAACGGAGCGTCGGGTCAAAGAGTTGATCCGGAAGGCTTCGGAAGTACTTCCAGCGCGGCGGTAGTTGGTTCCCCGGCGGAGGTCTGCTGGTAGCTTGAGAAGATTGCGGTTAGCGTATTGCCGTAATCTTCTGGTTATTGAGAGCGGGATTCTATTTAGCCACGGGCAGAACGTCGGAAAATGCTGTTTGAATCATTCCAGGGTGTGGTACGAGAAGAGGTCCCGTTGGGGCCGTATACGTGGTTGCAACTCGGTGGTGTCGCGAAGTATTTTGCGGAGCCGAAGGATGTCGAGCAGTTGCAGGCCTTGGTTTGTTTGGCGAATGCTCAAGGGGTAGCATTGCGAGTGCTTGGGGGTGGTTCCAACGTTTTGGTTCGGGACCGTGGATTTGATGGGTTGGTATTGCACTTGAGCGCACCGGCTTTTGAAAAAATCACGGTAGACGGGCAAGAGGTTTGTTGTGGGGGGGGGACGCGACTAGCACATTTAATTACACAGTGCGTAGGTGCAGGGCTTGGGGGTTTGGAGCATTTGGTGGGTATTCCGGGGAGTGTGGGAGGTGCGTTGCGAAACAACAGCAGCACGGACGAGGGGGATATTGGGACTTGGTTGACGCGCGCGACGTTGCTTTCGCGTGACGGGAATTTGGTACAAGTTGAGGGTAGTGAGGTAGCTTTTTCCCATCGTCGCAGCAGTTTAGATGAGTTGGTGATTCTCGACGCGACGTTTACGTTGCAACCGGGAGATGTGCGGCAATTAACGAAGCGAGAGCAGACTTTTTGGATTTTGAAGCGAAGCAAGCAGCCGAATTATCCTGCGCGATCTGCTTTAGCTTTTATTGATCCGGATGGGATTTCGGCGGCGGAGTTGATTCATCGAACGGGTGCGAGCGGGATGATTGAGGGGAGTGTTCAGATGAATTCAGCATTCCCAAATTACATCACAGCGAATACCGGTGCGACATCTGAGCAAGTTCTAACGTTATTAGACCGGGCACAGAAGTTGATTCAGCACAAGACTGGGTTTGTATTGCAGCCTCACCTTGTTGTCTGGTAACCCGGGGTTGTTTGTTAACCCTGGGTTGTTTGGTAACTGGGGCGTCCGCATTGGGCGTTCTGAGTTTTTGGTTCCTTTTGATCTAGGATAGCGATCTGTATGAGCGCATCGATTCATTCGGGTTTGCAGAGATTGCAGCGAAACATCGAGTCGGTTGTGCTTGGTAAGCAGGAGGTGATACGCAAGACGCTCATTGCATTGTTGGCGGGTGAGCACTTGTTGCTGGAGGATGTGCCGGGGGTGGGTAAGACGTTGGTTGCGAAGGCTTTGGCCAAGAGCATTGACGGGAAGTTTACGCGGGTGCAGTTCACACCTGATTTGTTGCCAAGCGACATTGTGGGTAGCAGTATTTATCACAATGGAGACTTCAAGTTTTCTCCGGGTCCGATTTTCGCGAACATTGTATTGGGAGACGAGATCAATCGCGCTCCACCGAGAACTCAGTCAGCGTTGTTGGAGGCGATGAGTGAGCGGCAGGCGAGCATCGACGGCACGACGTATCCGATGCCGGACCCGTTTATGGTGATTGCGACTCAAAATCCTTTTGAATTCGAGGGGACCTATGTGTTGCCGGAGAGTCAGTTGGATCGTTTTCTGATGCGGATTGACTTGGGCTATCCTGCTCGCGAGGCGGAGCGAAACGTCTTGCGAACTCACCGGATCGGGGAACCGGTCGACGGGTTATCATCGGTGGTGAGTTTATCGGAGATCAAGCAGTGGCAGGGAGCGGTTCGGGAGATTCGGTTTGATGATTCCTTGGTGGAGTACTTGCAGGATATCGTCGAGAGGACTCGCAAGAGCAATGAGTTGCAGGTTGGGGTCAGTACGCGTGGTGCGTTAGCCTTGTACCGTGCGGCGCAATCGCAGGCTTTGTTGAGTGGGAGGGACTATGTGGTTCCTGATGACATCAAAGGCTTGGCGGTGGGGGTTTTGGCTCACCGAGTCATGCCGCGTGGGTTTGCGGCTGGATCCGAACGAAGTATTGTAGAATCGATGATTCAGCGTTGTCTCGAGTCGGTGGCTGTCCCGGTTTGATAGTCTCTATGGCGGGTAGCTTGGACTTTATGAATACGAAACGATAAACGCCATGCGTGCAGCGTTGTGGAGTCTGATGAAGCGAGTCCGAAGGTTTTGGGTTACGTTAGGGCGTTCCTACCAAGGCTTTCGAACTGCGACGAATCCAGTGAGGACGCGACTGACCCGTGCGGGTTTGCAGTTTTGGTTCATGATCGGGTTTATTTTGCTGGGGGCTGCACTGCGCAGCGCGAACTTGCTCGTGATTCTAGCGGGCACCTTGATCGGAATGATTTTGATTCATTGGCGAGTCTGCTCTCGTTCGTTGATGCATTTGGAGGTTGAGCGTCGGCTACCGCGCTCGATTCAATCGCGGCGTCCGTTTGAAATGGAGTTGACGCTGCGGAATCGCAAGAGTTGGCTGGGGGCTTGGTTGGTGCTGGTTCAAGATCGGCTGGTTTATGCGCCGGTTCACGCGACCATGCATTCGGCTTCGCAGTCTATTCAATTGCTATACGAGACAGTGCCGGCGAATTCGTCTCGATCGCAACGGTATCAGGTCACAGCGCAGCGGCGAGGTCGATATCGGTGGTTGGGGATCGAGATTACGACTCGGTTTCCCTTGGGGTTGATGCGTGGAATTTTGCAACAGAAAGATTCCGATTATTTGATTGTCCAGCCGGCTTTAGGCAAATTGACTCCTGCTTGGAAGGAGTTGTTTCACAAGCACCATTCGAGTTCGAGGCAGCGGCAGACGAGGTCGGTTTCAGACGAGGGTGATTTTTTTGGTTTGAGGGCTTACCGTTCGGGTGATTCCCGACGTTGGATTCATTGGAGGAGTTCCGCTCGGAGAGATGAGTTAGTGGTCAAACAGTTTCAGCAACCGGACAATCGCGAGTTGGTGGTGCTATTAGATTTGGCGGATTCGGGGAATGTTGACGAGTCCCTTCGGTTGCAGGTAGAAGACCGAGCGGTGGAGTTTGTAGCGACCTTGGTTCATCAGATCACGGCAAGTTCGACGGGTGCGGTCACGGTAGCGATCGCAGACGCAGATCCCACGGTTGCTTGTCGAGTGGCTTCGAAGGCGCAAGCGACTTTTTTGCAGGAACGTTTGGCGACGGCGAGTGGAGAGAAGCGAGTTGGTGGGCAGGAGTTATCGCGACTGGTCAAGACGCTGCATCTCTTGGAGCGTGAGGTACGAGTGATCGATCAGTTGTTAGTGATCAGTACTCGCGGGATGCCGGAGCAGTTGATGCAAGCCTTTGATGCGGAGCAGGGGGCTTCGCATTTGCAGGGAACGGGGCATGCGGTTTTTTGGAGATCGATGCGGTGGGTCGATGTTCGCGAGAGTGAGGTTTCCAAGTATTTCATTGCTGCGGGGGAGTCGTGATTTTTCCTGACTGCGCATCGATTTTTAACCGCTCAGCGCGTTGCTGGTATTCTTTTGAAAGGTTGGTCTCTCCGAGATCTTGATAGATCTTTGCGATGGTTTCGAGCGTTGGGATAGGGTTCTTCGAGTTCTTCAGTGAGATTTCGAATTCAGCGATTGCTTCCGCAGTGCGTTTTTGTTGGAGCAGTACGGTTCCGAGCGTGTCATGAAAAGAGCTCGTGTTGGGCGAAGCAGCAACGGCATTTCTTGCGTGTTCTTC
>JBIJCS010000308.1:0-6204 GCA_044344575.1 Pirellula sp.
TCCTTCCGCAGACGATTCGAACGAAGATGAATTTCGAACTTTCCTGCGCTGCGGAAATCGTAGACATCGCTTGTCGCGTCGCACCGGCGCAAGCCACGTTGGTACCTGAGAAGCGTCAGGAAGTGACTACTGAAGGGGGGCTTGATCTGCGTCCGCGTTCGAACGCATTGCTTGCAGCTATTGAGAAACTTCGCGAGCACAAGATCAGTGTTAGTCTTTTCATCGATCCTGAGATTGAGCAAGTCGACATCGCGAAGGAGTTGGGGGTTCAAGCAGTGGAGTTGCACACGGGGACATATGCCGACTCGAACGGAGAAGCTCAGGAGCGAGAATTGAAGCGATTGGAGCATGCTTCCCAGCGCGTGATCGATCTTGGGCTCAAGCTGCATGCTGGCCATGGGTTGACGTACCAAAATGTTCGTCCTGTCGCAGCGATCCCGGGGATGAGAGAATTAAACATTGGCCACAGTATCGTCTCGCGAGCGGTGTTGGTGGGTATGGTCGAAGCGGTCCGCGAAATGAAACGCTTGCTCGATGTCTAAGCCAGACTTTGCCGATTTTTCCAACAAGTCTCAATCCGACAAGTCCCAATCCGACAAGCCACCATCAGAGGACGTTGGTCAGGAGCACTCCGCATCGCATTTTTGGGTGCGTTGGAGGACGACGTTCATCGCTGTCTTGGCACTGCTTTGTATCTTGATTCATCTCGCCTTGAGTTATAGCGCTGGTGAGTCTGTGGCGGTTCCTGATTCGAGTAGCACTTCACTGCAGAGCTGGAATGTAAACTGGCCCCTTTGGGTCGCCTTATTGGTGGGCGGAACTCCGTTGGTTGCAGAGTTGTTTATTGGCGCGCTGCAATGGAAATTCGGAGCGGATCTCCTCGGAGGAATTTCGATCATCGTGTCGATCTTACTTGGGGAATATCTCGCTGGCGCGATCATCGTGTTGATGCTTTCCGGGGGTGAAGCTCTCGAAAGCTATGCCCTTTCCAATGCATCAAGTGTCCTTTCGGCTCTTGCCAAGCGATTGCCATCGATTGCGCACCGCAAGTCATCACGGGATGCAAATTCTTCGGAAATTGACACGGTACCGTTAGACCAGCTTCGCGTTGGAGACTCCGTGGTAATCTATCCACACGAAGTCGCACCGCTCGACGGAACGGTGCTTGAGGGGCATAGCGTGATGGATGAGTCGTATCTGACGGGAGAGCCCTTCAAAGTGACAAAGACGAAGGGATCGAGTGTGATCTCTGGTGCTGTGAATGGTGATGGTGTTTTGATCATTGAGGCTACCCATGCCGCGAAGGATTCGCGGTATGCTAGGATTATGGAAGTGATGCACGAGTCGCAGCAAACTCGTCCTCAAATGCGGCGACTAGGTGATCAACTCGGAGCTTGGTTCACACCGGTAGCTTTGGTTATTGCTTCGCTGGCGTGGTTTCTCTCGAACGATCCGACTCGATTCCTGAGCGTCTTGGTTGTTGCAACACCCTGTCCTTTGCTGCTTGCTATCCCGATTGCAATTCTGGGGGCGATCTCTTTGTGCGCTTCGCGTTCGATCATCGTCAAGAACCCAGTTGCGCTCGAGCAGGTATCTTCTGTGCGCACCGCAATTTTTGACAAAACAGGGACTTTGACCTACGGTGAACCGACGTTGACCAAGCAGTTGGTAGTGGAGAACGAGAAATCAACACGCATCTTATCGTTAGTCGCAAGCCTTGAGCAGTATTCGAAACATCCCCTTGCCAACGCGATTTTGCAAGCAGCTCAGCGGGAGCATCTTCCTATCCTTCCTGCATCGAGTGTAAGCGAAGCCCCCGGCAAGGGGCTTACGGGCCAAGTGGATGGATATCATGTGACAGTGACCAGTCGCAAAAAGGCGATCGAGCAGCGAGCTCGAGGAACGGACCAGATGCCTGAAACTTCGTCGGGCCTTGAGTGTGTCATCCTGATCGATGACGTTTACTCGGCAACCTATCAGATGCATGATGCTCCCCGGGCTGATTCCAAGGACTTCGTTCACCATCTTGCAGGCAATCATCAAATCACCAAAACGATGATCGTTTCGGGGGATCGCGAAACAGAGGTCAAGTATTTGGCGGATCAAGTGGGGATATCGACCGTTCTCTCGCAGCAGTCACCCGAGCAGAAACTTCAGATCGTACGTGCTGAGACGGAGCTTGCGAAAACACTTTACGTTGGCGATGGAATCAATGATGCGCCGGCCATGATGGCGGCAAGTGTAGGAGTGGCGATTGGACAGGGTAGTGATGTGACGGCCCAAGCTGCCGACGTCGTGGTGATGGATAACAGGCTCGCCAAGGTCGATGAGTTCATGCACATCGGTCACCGGATGCGGACGATTGTATTGCAGAGTGCTTTGGGGGGAATGGCTCTAAGCATTCTTGCAATGATCGCTGCCTCATTCGGGTTCTTAAATCCTGTCTCCGGTGCGATTTTCCAAGAAGTCGTCGATGTGCTTGCGGTGCTCAATGCCCTTCGCGCCGCTTGGCCGCCGAAGCTACTTTCCGACATGGGAAGCAATTAGACAGTCAGTAAGTTGATTGATGGCTGGGTGCCGTGCAGCAGGATCGTTCACTGATCTGCTAGGCGTTCGAGTTGAAAGGAGTCCAAGTCAATCCATAGCTCGCCACTTTTGGAGCGTATCCCCAGTACGCATTCGACGTGACGCTGGTCTTCCACGATGCGAATAGGTATTTCTAGATCTTGCCATACCGATTGCACTTGTGGCTCGGACCACATTTCTTCGAGGTTTGTTCCGACGACAAGTGTTTCCGGCGCATCAGGAGCAATCGACTGCAAGCGGTGTACTTGATAGCGCCCTTTCAGTCGGTATGCGCCTCGTTCGAGCAAGATATGAGCTCTCCAGCTGCCAAAACCTTCTGAGCCCCTAGGAATTTTTACATGGAGTGCTTCGGAAATGTCTTCGAAGGATCGGACATCTGCTCGGATCGTATCGTTATCGCAGGAAGGGTACCAGCCTTCGATCCTCAAGCTTTGTCCGACGGCAATTTCCCATGGGGTTTCCTCGGGAGCACTAAGTTGTTCAGTAATATTCGCGGCGCGTTCACGGATTCGCTGAACCAGTCCTTCTTGCTGTTCCTGCAAGATGTGGACAAACTCGTCACCTTGCGATTGGGCACCTTCTCGTACAACTTGAAAACGCTTGTTTAGAGCTTCTAACAAAGGCTCTGGAGGGACAAGCAAGGTTTTCAATTCTTCGAGTCGTGCACGGTACTTTTTGCGAAGCGCGTTTGATCCCATAACATGCCGCGCTAACATGGATCCGTTTGGATCGAATAGATTCATTCCCAGGTCACCGAAGAGTTGATCCATTCCGTGGGGTAGAACGATAGCACCCTGCATATCGAACTTCTTCGGAGCGAGCTTCTTCGGTGGTTCGCTTGATTGTAGGTTGGGTTCTTGAGGGTGGACTGGAATAAACAGTCGATAGTTGTTGGCCGAATTGCTGTATCCATCCCAATGGCAAAGCATACGTTCGAGGGCCATGAAGGTAAGAAATCGATCGAGGTCTACCAAGGCTTCGACGCGTGCGAGACGTTGTTCGTAGTCAGGATCTTCGAGTGCTTCAACGATTTCTCTCAAGTCGCGATGGTCTTCGGGGCCATCGCCAGCGTCTTTCTCAAGAGGTTGCTCGATATCTTGGCAAAATCCTCCATCGTAGAGGTTGCCGGACTGAGCGGGAAAGTGTCGATCGAGGAATCGTTGATCGTAGCCTTCTCGAATGACGACCAGACGTTCTGGGGCTTCGTCGAGTTTCAATAGTCCGTGGGAGACTGCTGGAGTGGGGTATCCTGCCATTCGGAAGACTTCGGAGCCGAGCCATTCATGGAAGTACGTTTCATCTTGGACGGCGTTGTTCAAATGAAACTTGATCACCGATGTCGATGACGCTGGTACTTTGCTGGAATGGAATTTGTCCAGTCGCACGGTCAGGCCGGGTTTCTCATCGAGCCCTTGGAAGCTACCGGCTGCACCTTTGAGTTTGACTCCGACGTTGCGGGGTCCAAAGGATGGGTTGGCTTGAGACTGTTTGAAATCAAAGCTGAGTTCAGCGCGGGCGTAGGGGCGATCTTCTTGTTCAAGTTTTTCACGCGAGCCTTTCGCGAGTCGCATCTGAAAGTTTGCGAATGCATCAGGAGCATAAAAGAGATCCCTTGATGTATCAAAGGACGTTATTGTCGCGTCTTGCCAAGGGGCAGCTGTTAGATTCGTAGCGTTTACGGCAATGAAAGCGATCAGGGTCCAAAAGAACAAGCAGATATGGGGCCGAGTCCGAAACTTGCCTTGAGGACTACCGGCATTGGGTGCACTTGAGCTTTTTTCCATTGCCGAAGAGTCCTTGGGTGTTGGCGAGTTTGTTTACTACATCACGGATCATTGACGCGATTGGGGTGTGACCTTCATTCGCAAAGTTTCGGTTCCGCGTTTGACAACGATTTCTGTTTCTTGTCCCACTTTGAGGGCTTCGATGGCGTAGGTGTAGTCATAGATGTTTTCTACTTTGCGGCCAGCGAGTTCGATGACGATGTCTTTGGCTTTTACGCCGGCTTTTGCAGCGGGACCATCTTTTGAAACGCCTGAGAGCAACACGCCAACGATATCGCCTTGGGCATAATCTGGGATGGAGCCGAGGAAGGCGGTCATCGCAGCGCGAGCACCTTGGTTTTCTGGAGCTTTCTGTTCGGAGTATTCAGGAATGTCGTTGGAGGTTCCCAGCGAGCGTGCGATGAGTCCCATCAGTTTGGAGATTTGTGCAGCTCCGTCGTAATTCAGCAGTTCGGGGGTATCGCGAGGAGTGTGGTATTCGGAATGGGAGCCGGTGAAGGCGGACAAGATCGGAACACCTTTCAAGTAGAAGGTGCTAGCGTCTGTTGGGAGGTAGCTATCGGACTGCAAGGTAAGTGGTAGGCCGACGACTGCATTCCGTTTTTCGATTTCCCCTTTCCAGAACGGAGATGAACCGATTCCTTGGAGGACCAAGTTTTCACGGAGGCGTCCGACCATATCGAGGTTGAGGTTTGCGATCACTCTCGGGTAGAGTTTTCCTTCGCTTGCGTGTGGATCGGTTGCGAGAGCGGGATAGATGGAGTCGAAATGGTCTGCGAAATAAGCGGAACCGAGTAGACCGAGTTCTTCGCCTGACCAAGCGGCGAACAGGATATCGTGTTTGAGTTTCAGTTTGCCGCTCTTCTTTTGGCTTGCGAGTGACTGAGCGATTTCCAGCATAGCGGCTACTCCGGATGCGTTATCATCAGCACCGCGGTGAACGCCGTTGCGTTCCTCCTCTTTTGCGAGGCTAGAGGAGTTTGAGCCTGCTCCCAGGTGGTCGATGTGAGCACCGACAATGATCATGGTTTTTGTGGCTTCGGAGGGGTTTTCCGAGGCTCGAAGGACGCCGAGAACATTGGTGCCGGTTCGTTTGATCGGTTGAACATCGATGTTTGCGGAGACTTCGACTTCGGGCAATTCGAAGCCCATCATCATTTCGCCGCGATCGAGTTCGGTCTGTAGATCCTCGAGTTTGTCTTCACTTTTCTCGAACCATTTCAGGGCTAATTCATCCGAGATGCTGATCGCTGCGATGCTAGTTCCGGAGAGGGAACCGTCATTTTGAAGTGGAACAAGTTCTTGTCGGACGCCACTTTTCGGGCCGCTGACAACGATGAGCCCTTTGGCACCACGATCGCGAGCAACCATGGCTTTGAATCGCAGGGAGCTGTATCGGGCTAATTGCTGTCTGCGTTCTGGTGAGACATCGCTGGGGAGTTGTCGCAAGACCATGACCCATTTGTTTTCGACATCCAAGTGGACGTAGGAGTCATATTCTTTTTGATCGCCATCGGCGGGTGCAACGATTCCGTATCCTGCGAAGACGACCCCTGTCGAATCGATTTTACCGGATCGGGAAAATGCCAGCGGGCGCCAATCTTTATCGAGTGTCCAGGCTTTTGCACTGGAGCTCAAGCTGTTTTCACCTTTGAGTTCGACCCCTGCGGTGTAGGGAAACGGATGGAAGTATTTGCCGAAATCATCGGCAGCGAGGTTGGGATTTTGGGTGGCGTTTTCTTTGCCGACCAAGCTATTTAACGTATCCGTACCGGCGGGTTCGAGTCCTAGTTCGGACATTACTCCAGCGACGTAGGCAGTTGCGAGTCGTTCG
>JBIJCS010000309.1:0-6190 GCA_044344575.1 Pirellula sp.
ATCTTCCGCCGATCAACTGATGCGTTTGGGTAAGAAGGTCGTATACATCGACGCAAAACGACTCGAGCACTCCGGAGATATCGCGTCGGTTGTTGCCGAGCAGAGGTTTGGAAGAGGTAAGGTAAGTGGTCTGAGGGTTGTAGATCCGGAAGACCACAATCTGTTACTGCGATTGCGAGCAGGTTGTCGCCGAATCGGGCTAGAATTAGAGATCGTCGAGGATCCAAATTTCTTGACATCTCGCGATGCAATCGACGCGTTTGCAGAAGGTAAGAAGAAACTCTTTTTTACGAACTTCTATATCGAGCAACGCAAACGACTAGAAATCTTGATCGATACGAAGCAAAAGCCGATGGGTGGCAAGTGGAGTTTTGACACTGAAAACCGCAAGCGACTTGCAGCAGGGGTTGTCCCACCGAGCATTGGTTTTGAAAACTCACAAATGCATGGATTGATTGCTGCAGGCTTGGACGCTCAGGAAGATGGGTCTAGGGAAGAGGCAGTAAAGTATGTTGAAAAAGAGTTTCCAACGGCCTACGGGGAGCGAACCGCCTTGTGGTACCCCTCGACACATCAAGGGGCTCAGACGCATTTGCTCCGGTTCATCCAAGAGCGTCTCAGTTTATTTGGAGACTACGAAGATGCGATTGCGAAAGAGCATCCATTTATTTTTCACTCCGTTTTGACACCGATGCTCAATGTCGGTTTGGTTTCCCCCCGAGACGTGGTCGACGAAGTCTTGGGGATGGCTGATCGAATGTCAGGCAGGAAGGGTGAGATACCGTTGAACTCGTTAGAGGGTTTCATTCGCCAAGTGATCGGATGGCGGGAGTATATGCGTCTGGTGTATCGAAAATTTGGTACGCAGCAAAGGACACGTAATTACTGGGATCACTCACGCCGTTTGCCAGCGTCGTTTTACGACGGTACCACGGGGATCGAACCGGTGGATCATGCCATTCGGACCGTGTTGCGTTATGGCTACTGCCATCACATTGAACGGCTGATGATTCTAGGAAACTTCATGTTGTTGTGTGAGTTTCATCCGGATGCGATTTATCAGTGGTTTATGGAGATGTTCGTCGACGCCTACGATTGGGTGATGGTACCGAATGTTTATGGCATGAGTCAGCATTCGGATGGGGGAATGATTACAACGAAGCCATACATCAGTGGATCGAGTTATGTTTTAAAGATGAGCGACTTCAAAAAGGGTGCTTGGACAACTGTGTGGGATGGGTTGTACTGGTCGTTTGTCGCCAAACATCGGGGCTTTTTTGAGCAAAATCCTCGGATGAAAGTCATGGCTAGTCAGATCGATCGGATGGGTGATAAACTGAAGGTTCATCAGCGAGCCGCAGATGCGTTTTTGCAAACGCTCTAGTGGCTCGGGAAACATCCCCCGGCACCCCACTAGAAGAAATCTTTATGAGTAACGCGTTCGACTTGGCTGCATTCTTTTCAAACATCGGTGCAGACATTTCGCTGCAGACGTCTGGAAAGGGCCCTGAGGGATCGTTGCCACTAACCGACGAGATGCTTAAGACTTGGTCGAGTGGTGACTTGTTTGGTTGGACGCAGAATGCTGGGATGGGCTGGGATCCCAAGAAGATGCTTGGGCCCCAATTTTTGCTTCTCAGCACGCAGGGTGGAATGCGTGGAGAAGACGGCCGCCCGATTGCATTAGGGTATCACACAGGACACTGGGAAGTTGGATTGTTGGTGCGGGCGGCGGCAGAGTGGTTGCATGACAATGGCGGAGTTCCATTTGCAGGCTATGTGAGCGACCCGTGCGATGGGCGTTCTCAAGGGACAACTGGGATGTTTGATTCGTTGCCCTATCGCAACGATGCAGCCATTGTTTTTCGGAGATTAATTCGATCCTTGCCGACACGACGTGGAGTCTTGGGAGTGGCAACTTGTGACAAGGGCTTGCCGGCGATGATGATTGCATTGGCTGGCTGTGCGCAGTTGCCGAGTGTTGTGGTTCCGGGAGGTGTGACGTTGCCCGCTCGCAATGAAACAGGCCCCGAGGAGGACTTGGGTAAAGTGCAAACGATCGGTGCTCGTTACACCAACGGGATGATTAGTTTGGAAGAAGCTGCGTCTGCGGGGTGTAAAGCTTGTGGATCGCCGGGAGGAGGATGTCAGTTCTTAGGAACGGCGGCGACAAGCCAGGTCGTTGCTGAAGCACTTGGAATGACTGTACCCCATGCGGCGTTGGCCCCCAGTGGACAGCCAGTATGGTTGGATATTGCAAGGCAGTCCGCAAAGATCTTGTGGGACCAACATCAGCGTAAAGCGAAGCTTTCGGATATCTTGACGGAGGACTCCTTTCACAACGCGATTGCTGTACATGCGGCATGTGGCGGTTCGACGAACCTGTTGCTACACATACCTGCGGTTGCATTTGCAGCAGGGATACAGCGGCCAAGTATTGAAATGTGGAGTGATTTGAATCGCAAGGTGTCAAGGTTTGTGGATGTGCTACCGAATGGGCCGCAATTCCACCCCACCATTCGATTGTTTTTAGCGGGCGGTGTGCCGGAGATCATGTGGCATTTACGCGAGTTGGGAATTGCAAAATGCGATTGCAAGACGGTCACCGGGTTAACGTGGCACCAGATTTTGGATCAGTGGAAGGATTCCCCAAGACGACTTGCGATGCGTGCGTTATTACGCGATCGAGACGGAGTAGATCCAGATGATGTCATCTTGCCGCCGCAGCGCGCAATAGCAGTTGGTATGACGAGTACAATCTGTTTTCCACGAGGGAATATCGCGCCCGAGGGTTCAGTCATCAAATCCACCGCGATTGATGCGAGCGTGATTGATGCTGACGGTGTGTATCGAAAGACGGGCCCGGCACGGGTGTTTACGTCGGAAAAGGAAGCGGTGGCGGCGGCCAAGGGACAACATCCGAATCCATTGAAGGCAGGCGATATTGCAGTACTGATCGGATGCGGTCCGATGGGTACAGGAATGGAGGAGACTTATCAATTGACAAGCGCTTTGCGTTATCTGGAATATGGCAAGCATGTCGCAGTGATTACCGATGCGAGATTTTCAGGGGTTAGCACGGGGGCTTGTATCGGGCACGTGGGACCGGAAGCACTCGCAGGTGGTCCTATTGGAAAGATCCAAGATGGAGACATGTTGAGGATCGTCATTGATCGCCAGAGTCTGCATGCCACCGTAGATTTCATAGGGACCGGGGGAGAAACATTTACCCCTGAACGCGGCGTTGCAATTTTAGAGAGTCGCGGACTTCATCCGGCACTTGCTGCGGACCCTCGCCTACCCGTCGACACCCGCTTATGGGCAGCGTTGCAAAGAGTCAGTGGCGGGACTTGGGGTGGTTGTGTTTACGATCCCGATCGAATCATCGAAGTGCTAGAAGCGGGGATGAAAGCGTTGCGATGATACTGTTATTGGATAACTACGATAGCTTTGTTTACAACTTGGATCGATATCTTCAACGTCTGGGCCAGTCGACATTGGTGCTTCGTAGCGATGCTATCGGATCGGACGGGATTGCCAGATTAAAGCCTTCGGCGATTCTGATTTCGCCCGGTCCGAAAGACCCGGATCACGCCGGCTGTTCGATGGAAGCGATTCGTCGTTTTCATGGGGTCATCCCGATTCTCGGAGTCTGTCTCGGGCACCAAGCGATTGGGCAAGCGTTCGGCGGGAGAATCGTCAGGGCAAGTGCTCCCATGCATGGCAAAAAATCGTTGGTTCGACATCAGAGCCAGCGATTATTGCAAGGGATTCCATCAGAGTTTCAGGTAGGACGCTACCATTCGTTGGTGATCGACCCGGAAAGCATGCCGGGATGCTTGGAGGCGACGGCTTGGAGTTCAGATGGAGCGATCATGGCGGTTGAACACCGTGAGCAAGCCGTGTATGGCGTGCAGTTTCATCCCGAGTCGATTCTGACCGATTTCGGCTATCAAATTCTTGCGAATTTCCTCCGTCTGTCAGGTTTAGAATCGTGTGGGGTTCCCGCATCGGATCTCCATTTAGGCGATTGATTTTTCGCTAATTTCTTTGGCGAGCCTAAATAATTCTGCTCGCATCGCTCATCTGACTTTAGGAACATGCACCCGATTAGCGGTGTCGCAAGCGTACTTTTTGACCGAGCCGTAAGGAAACTTCAGAACCTCCTATGACAACTTCTCCAGCATCTACTTCTGTCTACGATGAGGAGCCATCGATTACTTTAGGGGATCTCATGGCATTCAATGCCAAGCTAGAAAAATTGGTAAAAGCGGGAGTTCCGATCCGGTTCGCGGGGGCACCTTGTCAATTGGGGGGTTGGCTCCATGAAATAAGTAGCCGTGTGGCGTTGCGTGTGGGAACAGGCTTGCAGGTGCAAGAAGCGTTACGCGAGATCGAGAACTCGAATACCGGATATTGCGAAGCGTTCTTTGCTTGGTGCCAATCGAAACAAAAGATGGGTGAAGGTAGCCAGGGAGATTTGGGGGTTTTGGAAACCTGGGTTTCGCAGGGATTGCAGGGAGACAAGCGGTTGCAACAGGCCAAGGTATCCTTGCTTTCACTTTGGTTGCTTGCCGTCTTGGCGACTTTCTTCCTATGGTTGACGGTGTCGGTTTTAAATCACCAGATTCTGAGGGTCTACGAGCAGATGCGCATCGAGCCTGGACCAGGTGCTCTTTGGCTTAACTGGATTTATGAGAACGCCACTGGGTTATTGATCGGATTAACGGTTGGCTTGTTGGGTATTTCTTGGATTGCGAATCGATTATTGAGAGGTTGGGTGACGCATCGCTTGATTTCTCGCGTGACTCCAAAAATATGGATGGCAATTTCGCTTGGTTTGGGTGGGTTGTTAGTGTTGCTGCAGGGGCTGATTGTCTTCTGGCCGTTGGTTGAATTGCTATATCGGGTTAGCGAACCGGGGGGCATGTGACATGAGCAACGAATCGACAACAAAAAATTTCGATGAAGATTCTGCCGGCTACCTCGCAAGGATCGACCGTGCGATCGAACAGAGTGGGCCTTTGCAAGTGTGGCTTACGAATCGAATGGAGCAATCGAAGGGCGAGGATGGTCGATTCGCGGAAAAATTAATGGAAGCCCTGCGATTGAAGTACCCAGCACATCGATGGTTGCAAGATCCCACGTTGTCGGCTTCTTTGCCCCTAGTCCTGCGAGCTTCGGAATCACCTGCATCTCTCGAGTTTTTGGAGCCATGGTATCGATTGCTTGTTCATGCTAGGCGAGGTATTGGAGCGGAGTTACGCCGCTTTCTTTATCCGTTTGTCTTGTTGGTACTCACCCTGACACTTTTCTTCTTCTTGGCAACAGTAGTAGTGCCAGTATTTCAGGAGATGTTCGCGGACTTTGACCTACGGATTCCAAGACCAACCGCAGCACTTTTTGCGCTCTCTCATTTTGCAATTCGTGCGCCCTGGATAGTTATCGCATTGGCCCTGTTCGGTTTTGCCGCGTTACCTTGGCTGCGTCCATTATGGAGTAGGGTTTTGGATTTTCTGGAGTTCTTGCCTCTCGTCTCCTACTTCAGGAGTGGTTCGCGAAGAGGCTTGTTGGCAATGGCTCGTTGGAGCGGCACGCTCGGAGAGTTATTGGCGATTGACGTTCCGGAATCGCAAGCAATTTTGACCGCTGGCATAGCAAGTGACCATCAGTATCTTCGCATGCGTTCGGAGTCGATGGCGATCAATGCTCAGAAGATGCCGGAAGCATCGTGGGTGAGCATGGATGAGTCTTCAGCTTTCTCGGCGGTTGCGATTCAAGCAATGGATATGCGAAGAAAAGGGAAGAATGTCATTCCGTTGTTTAGAGAGCTAGCCGACAGTTACACCATCAGGTATTGCAAACGCATGAATCGCTCGATGGGTTGGATGGGGCCTATCATTATCCTATTCATTGGTGGACTAGTACTCTTCATAATTTTTGCGTTGTTTCTCCCGTTGACTTCCCTGATTGTTTCCTTAAGCGCATAACGGCGAACGCGTAGCGTAAAGCGCAAAACGGAGAATCGAATGATGCAACACAAAGCCGAACCCAAACCGAAACGACAAAAGTTTCTAGGGATTTCGACGGCCCATCCATGGAAAAGTTCGACTTGGATCCCTGGAAGTGCGCTGCGTGATTCTCAAGCGACCTTGATGGCGGTACTACGTGCGGGAATACAACAAAGCTT